>NZ_JBHWVI010000003.1:0-135152 GCF_042737005.1 Streptomyces sp. NPDC060027 | reverse complement strand
GCCCGGGACGTCGCGTGACCGGTGGCACACCCGCGGGGCCCGGCCTGGTTTGACCCTTTCGGCCGTGGCCCCGTAACCTTGACCGTCGGCGTGTCCCCTGACGCGCCGCACCCCCGTAAACCTTTTCCTCCTGGTGTCGCGAGCTTCGTGCTCCGCGCTCCGGGAGAGGCCGCTCGCGCGAGTCGGCGGCTGGACTGCGGGGTCCCGTTCCGAGCGAAAGAGAGATCCGCGTGTACGCCATCGTGCGCAGCGGTGGTCGCCAGCACAAGGTTGCTGTCGGCGACATCGTTGAGGTTGACAAGATTCCCACCGCCAAGGTTGGCGACACGGTCGAGCTCTCGACCCTGCTCGTTGTCGACGGCGAAGCCGTGACGAGCGACCCCTGGGTCCTCGCGGGCATCAAGGTCCAGGCCGAGATCGTGGACCACCACAAGGGCGTCAAGATCGACATCCTTCGCTACAAGAACAAGACCGGCTACCGCCGTCGTCAGGGCCACCGCCAGCAGTACACGGCGATCAAGGTCACTGAGATCCCCGCGGCTGCGAAGTAAGGGTAGGGACTGAGACATGGCACACAAGAAGGGCGCATCGTCCACTCGGAACGGTCGCGACTCCAACGCTCAGCGGCTCGGTGTGAAGCGCTTCGGCGGTCAGACCGTCAACGCCGGTGAGATCCTGGTCCGCCAGCGTGGCACCCACTTCCACCCCGGCGTCAGTGTCGGCCGTGGCAAGGACGACACGCTGTTCGCGCTGGCCGCCGGTGCGGTCGAGTTCGGCACGCACCGTGGCCGCAAGGTCGTGAACATCGTTCCGGTCGCCTGATCCAGTCCCGTCGAGGCTGACCCGGTTCCACGCGGACCGGATCCAGTGCCTCGGGGCCCAGGCTCCGTAGAACAGAGTTCTTCGCGAGGCGGACCTCACTTCCCCCACGGGAAGCAGGTCCGCCTTTCGCGTGTTACGTAAGAGACATTCCGTACGTACAGAAGTAACCGAAGTGCTGGAGGCACCCCACATGACCACCTTCGTGGACCGCGTCGAGCTGCATGTCGCCGCGGGTAGCGGAGGTCACGGCTGTGCCTCCGTACACCGGGAGAAGTTCAAGCCGCTCGGCGGCCCGGACGGCGGCAACGGTGGCCGTGGCGGTGACGTGATCCTGGTCGTCGACCAGTCCGTCACCACGCTGCTCGACTATCACCACTCACCGCACCGCAAGGCCACCAGCGGCAAGCCCGGCGAGGGCGGCAACCGCTCCGGCAAGGACGGCCAGGACCTCGTCCTGCCCGTGCCCGACGGCACGGTCGTGCTCGACAAGGCGGGCAACGTCCTCGCCGACCTCGTCGGAGAGGGCACCACGTACGTCGCCGCCGAGGGCGGCCGCGGAGGCCTCGGCAACGCGGCGCTGTCCTCGGCCCGCCGCAAGGCGCCCGGCTTCGCGCTGCTCGGCGTGCCCGGAGGCATGCAGGACATCGTCCTGGAGCTGAAGACCGTCGCCGACGTGGCCCTCGTCGGCTACCCGAGCGCCGGCAAGTCCTCGCTCATCTCGGTCCTGTCCGCGGCCAAGCCGAAGATCGCGGACTACCCCTTCACGACCCTCGTCCCGAACCTGGGCGTGGTGACGGCGGGCGAGACCGTGTACACGATCGCGGACGTGCCCGGCCTCATCCCCGGCGCCAGCCAGGGCAAGGGCCTCGGCCTGGAGTTCCTGCGCCATGTGGAGCGGTGCAGCGTGCTCGTCCACATCCTGGACACGGCCACCCTCGAATCCGAGCGTGACCCGATCTCCGACCTCGACATCATCGAGGAGGAGCTGAAGCAGTACGGCGGCCTGGACAACCGTCCGCGCATGGTCGTCCTCAACAAGATCGACGTGCCGGACGGCAAGGACCTCGCGGAGATGGTCCGCCCCGACCTGGAGAGCCGCGGCTACCGCGTCTTCGAGGTGTCCGCGGTCGCCCACATGGGCCTCAAGGAGCTGTCCTTCGCGCTCGCCGAGATGGTCGCGGCCGCGCGGGCCGCGAAGCCCAAGGAGGAGGCGACCCGCATCGTCATCCGTCCGAAGGCGGTCGACGACGCCGGCTTCACCGTGGCGCAGGAGGAGGACGGCCTCTTCCGCGTGCGCGGCGAGAAGCCCGAGCGCTGGGTGCGCCAGACCGACTTCAGCAACGACGAGGCCGTCGGCTACCTCGCCGACCGGCTCGCTCGCCTCGGTGTCGAGGAGAAGCTGATGAAGGCGGGCGCCCGCTCCGGCGACGGCGTCGCCATCGGCCCCGAGGACAACGCGGTCGTCTTCGACTGGGAGCCCACCGTCATGGCCGGTGCGGAGATGCTGGGCCGCCGTGGCGAGGACCACCGCTTCGAGGCTCCGCGCCCCGCCGCCCAGCGCCGCCGCGACCAGCAGGCCGAGCGGGACGAGTCGCAGAAGGAGTACGACGACTTCGAGCCGTTCTAGGCACCAGGAGCGTCACCAGTGCGGGCCCGCCCTCTCCGGAGGCCGGGCCCGCGCTTGTTGTGCGGCCGTCCGATCCGTCCGGAGCCGGGCCCGCGGTTGTGGTGCGGGCCGGTCGATCTCTCCGGAGGTCCGGCCCGCGCTTGTTGTGCGGCCGTCCGATCCGTCTGGGTGTGGAAAACCCCAGGGGCCGGATCGTGTGGATCCGGCCCCTGGGGTTCTGTCCGGCCGCCGGTGAGGCGGCCGAGGTGCTACGCGTTGACCGAGTCCTCGGCCCCGCTGTCCTCCGAGTCCGGGCCCAGGCCCTGGTCGGACTCGTGGGCCGTCTCCTCGGCCGCCCCGCGCTGCGAGGGGATCTCCGCGGCGAGGCGGGAGTTCATGCGCAACCGGCGCTCGTCCGCCTTCGTGCACAGGTCCGTGATCGCCGCGTCGAAGCGGGCCAGGGACGGCGGGTCCGAGGGGCCCAGCAGGTGCTCCTTGAGCTCCGCGCGGGCCGCCGTGAACGTGTCGCGCTCCGGGTGGCGGACCGCGTCCAGGAGGGCCGGGACACCGTCCGCGGCGGGCGTGAGGATCGCGCCCGCGGAGACCGTGGGGAACCCGGCGCGGAAGGCCGCCTCCGGCAGACCCGAGGTGTTCGCGACCGCGTAGGGCTTCTCGCTGGACAGCCAGTCCGAGACGACCGAGGAGACGTCGCTGATCAGCAGGTCGGCCCGGTTGAAGCAGGCGAAGATCGCCGGACGCGCGTCCGTGATGATCTGGTGCTCCCACTCCGGGAAGGACGCCCAGAACGCGGACTCCCATGCCGTCGTCGCCAGGGCGATCTCCGCCTCGCGGTCACCCCGCGGCGCGCCCTGCAGCAGCATCCGCTCCATCTCGTCCGCGCTGTTGCGGAAGGAGGTGGAGGTCAGTGTGTCCAGCTCGGCCGTACGCCGGGTCAGTTCGGCCGCGGCCTCCGGACCGGGACGGGCGCCGGAACGCCGGGTGTTGGCCTCACGGATCATCGCCATGATGCGCTCGTTGGCCCGGCCCGCGCGCGGGTCGACGGAGCCGGTCATCGGGTGCGGCTTGTAGAGCAGGCGCACCCCTTCGTCGGCGAGCAGGTGGCGCACTATGTTCTCGCCGGCCAGGACCACGGACGTGTTGCCCGGGTTGCCGTCCCAGCCCTCCCAGGTGGGGGCGTACAGGACGGTCGTGTACGTGCCCGTCGGCGGGCCGGAGTACAGGCGTATCGGCGTCAGCTGCGGTCGGCCGACCTCGACGATGTTCTTGTCCTCGACGCCGACCTCGGCGAGCGCGTACCGCTCACGGGCGGCGGGACCGGCGACCCACACCTCGTCGTACGCCTTCGCGTACGGGTTGCAGGAGGAGAGCTTGTCGCTCTCGCCGTGGTTGATGAAGGCGTGCTTGATCGTGGGGATGCGCAGCACCTGCGAGGTCTTCGCGGCGTTGGCCGGGTGCAGCATCATCTTCAGCGTCGAGTTCTCCAGCGAGAACATCGTGGAGACCTTCGGGAAGCAGATGATCGGGACGTCGGTCGCGTCGATCTTCTGCACCATGAAGCGCTCACGCAGCACGATCAGCGGCTTGGCGTCGATCTGCGAGAGCGTGGAGAGCCACATGTTCGCCTGGTAGGCGGACGTGCTGCCGCCCGAGAAGTACATGGCCACCGTCGGCTGGTAGTCCGCCAGCCACTGGTCGACCCACTCCATGACCTTCGCCTCGTTCTTGGCGCGCTTCTTGGGAAGCAGCCAGGTGCCGAGGTAGACGGTGCCGCCGAGGGCCAGCACGAGCGCGATGCCCTCGCCCACGGCGCCCCAGACAGCGTTCGTGGTGGCGGCGGTGACCAGCAGACCGGCCGTCGTGGGGAGGGAGAAGGCCAGCAGCCGGTGGCCCTGGCGACGGGCCAGGATGCGCGGCGGCGCGGCGGTCAGACGCAGCGCGGACGCGTCGATGTTCCGGGTGACGATCGGCAGCGCGCGGGTGCGGCGCACCAGGACCGAGACCGCGTGGCAGGAGAAGTGCAGTGCGTAGAAGGCGCATATCCCGACCAGCAGGGGTGCCTGCTCGTGCGTCGGGTTGATGCCGTCGATCCGCAGCAGCCCCACCAGGACCAGCATGTCGCGCAGCAGCTGGCGGACGGTGACGTCGAAGCGCACCTTTCCGAGGACCGAGACCAGACCGGGGTCGCGGTACTGCAGGTACAGGTCCAGAAGGAGTCCCGCCGCGCTGGCGGCGACGAACACCTGGACGTTCGGCAGCAGCGCGGAAGCGATCTGGGCCGTGAAGAAGGCGAGCATCGCGAACAGCGCGGAGAGCTGCACGATGCGGCGGGGGGCGAGGCCTGCGGAAGGCACGGGCTGGGCTCCTGCGAGGGGGATGCAGCGGATGGGAAATCGGGTGCGGCCGGTTGTCACCAACGGAGGCCGAAGACTCACCGTATGACCTGAAGACCCGGCTAACAATCTTCCGTGGGGACAATCACTGCATAGCGCACATATTGCCTGCGGACTCTGTGCGCGGGCCGTGTGCGGGCGCTTCCTGGAGTGGGCTCGGCCACACGCGAACCCCGGTCCTCGTCCTGCGGGAGCCGCGGTCGTGGCCGGGCCGTGCGCCCGTCGGAACGCCGGGTCGTCCGCCCGTCGAAACAGGGAGACGCCCGGCGCCCCCGCTCGCGTAGATTGCACACACCGGGCTCGTCGGAACATTGGGGAATCGCGTGTCAGCGGCAAGGAAAGCGGAGCGAGCGGGCGTTTCCGAGGCCCACAGGATCGTCGTCAAGGTGGGCTCCTCGTCGCTCACCACCGCCTCGGGCGGCCTCGACGCGGACCGGGTCGACGCCCTCGTGGACGTCCTCGCCAAGGCCCGCAGCGGAGGCGAGAGGGAGATCGTCCTCGTCTCGTCCGGCGCCATCGCCGCCGGACTCGCGCCGCTCGGACTGCGCCGCCGCCCCAAGGACCTCGCCCGCCAGCAGGCCGCCGCCAGTGTCGGCCAGGGCCTCCTGATGGCCCGCTACACCGCCTCCTTCGCCCGCTACGGCATCCGCGTCGGACAAGTGCTCCTCACCTCCGACGACACCAGCCGGCGCGCCCACCACCGCAACGCCTCACGCACCCTCGACAAACTCCTCGCGATGGGCGCCCTGCCGGTCGTCAACGAGAACGACACGGTGGCCACGGACGAGATCCGCTTCGGCGACAACGACCGTCTCGCCGCCCTCGTCGCCCATCTCGTACGCGCCGATCTGCTCGTCCTGCTCTCCGACGTGGACGGGGTCTACGACGGCGACCCCAGCAAGCCCGGCACCTCGCGGATCGCACAGGTGCGGGAGCCCGCGGACCTCGCCGGGATCGAGATCGGCAGCACGGGCAAGGCCGGCGTCGGCACCGGCGGCATGGTCACCAAGGTCGAGGCGGCCAGGATCGCCGCCGCGGCCGGCATCCCCGTGGTGCTGACCAGTGCGGTCCACGCCGCCGACGCCCTCGCGGCCCGGGACACGGGCACCTACTTCCACGCCACCGGCAAGCGGTCCGCCGACCGGCTGCTGTGGCTCCAGCACGCCTCCACCCCGCAGGGCGCGCTCACGCTGGACGACGGAGCCGTGCGCGCGGTCGTCCAGCGGCGCACGTCGCTGCTGCCCGCGGGCATCGCGGCCGTCGAGGGCGAGTTCACCGCGGGCGATCCGGTCGAGCTCCGCGACAGCACGGGCCGGGCCGTCGCACGAGGACTGGTCAACTTCGACGCCAAGGAGATCCCCCAGCTGATCGGCCGCTCCACCCGGGAGCTCGCGCGCGAACTGGGCCCCGCGTACGAGCGCGAGGTCGTGCACCGCGACGACCTCGTCCTGCTGCACCCGTGAAGCTCGCGCTCCGGCGCGTTCCCGGACCGCGTCCGTGAGACGCGCGTCCCGCTCTCCGGATGCCACGGGGACCTCATCCGCCAGACGCCGCTTCCGGCGCCCCAGTGGCCTCCCTGAAACAGCTGTCCACTACACCCGTAAACGGCCGATTCCCCCGCCCCCGCCGGGGGACGTTCCGTAAAACCGCCACACGGCGGCTTCTCACCTGCTCAACTTTGTGGCAGGGAGAGTCCGGGATCCGGTACGACCATTGGGTAAAGGAGGCCGCCGTGAGACGAGTGCGCCCTGGGGCGGCGGCGTCCCGCGGTGGTCCCGCCTCCCGTGCGCCGGGCGAGGAACGGGCCCTGACAAGTGTCGCGGCCGGCGACACCTACGAGGGCGAGCGACCGGCCGACCAGCCCCGGCTGTGGCACGTGACGCTGAGCGTGTCGGGCGGCGAGGCCCCGCTGACCGAGGTCAGGCGCGCTCTCGAACAGCTCGCCCACGACCACCCCTTCCTGCTGACCAGCCGGTACGCCAACGACCACGCGGAGATCCGCTACTGGGAAGAGGCCCGCGACCTGCACGACGCGGCGGCCGTCGCACTGCGCCTGTGGGGCGAGCACCGCCAGACCGCCAAACTCCCGCCCTGGGAGATCGTCGGCCTGGAGGTCATCGACCGGGAGACGTACCACCAGCGGATCGCGGAAGGGTACGGACCACTGCCCGCGACCCCTGTGGGAGTTCACCCGTTCTGAGCCCGTCTCGTCGTATGGGACAACCGCTGGACGGGCCCGCCGGGCGCACTACCCTTCCCTCATGACCACGCTCTCGCCGTACGACTCCATGTCCCCGGTCGCCCAGGCCGCCTATCGCGCGAAGTCCGCCGCCGCCGACCTGGCACCCCTGCCGCGGGCCGAGAAGGACGACGCGCTGCTCGCGATCGCGGACGCGCTGGAAGTCCGTACGAGCGAGATCGTCGCCGCCAACGCCAAGGACATCGCGAAGGCCCGCGAGGCCGGGTCCAGCGAGACCGTCATCGACCGGCTCACGCTCACCCCCGAGCGCGTGCGCGCGATCGCCTCCGACGTCCGTGACGTGGTGGCGCTGCCCGACCCGGTGGGCGAGGTCGTCCGCGGCTCGACCCTCCCGAACGGCATCGACCTGCGCCAGGTCCGCGTCCCGCTCGGCGTCGTCGGCATCATCTACGAGGCCCGCCCGAACGTGACCGTCGACGCGGCCGCCCTGTGCCTGAAGTCCGGAAACGCGGTCCTGCTGCGCGGCTCGTCCTCCGCCTACGAGTCGAACACGGCCCTCGTCCGGGTCCTGCGCGACGCCGTGGGCGGCGCCGGACTGCCCGCTGACGCCGTCCAGCTCGTACCCGGCGAGGGCCGGGAATCGGTCCGCGAGCTGATGCGCGCCCGCGGCCTGGTCGACGTCCTCATCCCGCGCGGCGGCGCCTCCCTGATCCGCACGGTCGTCCAGGAGTCCACCGTCCCGGTCATCGAGACCGGCACCGGCAACTGCCATGTGTACGTCGACGCGAACGCCGACCTCGACATGGCGATCGACATCCTGATCAACTCCAAGGCCCAGCGGCCCAGCGTCTGCAACTCCGCCGAGACCCTCCTGGTCCACCAGGACATCGCCGCCGACTTCCTGCCGCGTGCCCTGGACGCCCTCGCGGACGCCGGGGTCACCGTGCACGCCGACGAGCGCGTCCTGGCGTACGCCAAGGACTCCAAGGCCACCGTCGTGGAGGCCACGGCGGAGGACTGGGACACCGAGTACCTCTCCTACGACATCGCGGCGGCCGTCGTCGACTCGCTCGACAAGGCCGTGTCGCACATCCGGCTGTGGAGTTCCGGCCACACCGAGGCCATCGTGACCACCTCGCAGCAGGCCGCCCGCCGCTTCACCCAGCTCGTCGACTCCACGACGGTCGCGGTCAACGCCTCGACCCGCTTCACCGACGGCGGTCAGTTCGGCTTCGGCGCCGAGATCGGCATCTCCACCCAGAAGCTGCACGCCCGGGGCCCGATGGGACTGCCGGAGCTGACGAGCACGAAGTACATCGTCACGGGCGACGGCCACATCCGGCGCTGAGGCACCGGCAGGGGCCAGGAGTACGCGGGCTGCGGGCTGCGGATTGCGGCCCGCAGGCTGAGGGCCGCAATCCGGGCGTACGGCGGCCTCGTACGCGCGGAGCCGCGGCGCAGGGCGAGCCGTGGCTCTCCCGGAGGCCGCTGGGCCCCCGGAAGGCCGGAGACGGGCCTGTGGGGCCGTACGGGGGCCCTTGAGTCGTGCGCGGAGGGAGCCGGCGGATGTTCTCGGACCCCGTCGAGCCGGACAGGGGCCCGCGGGGCTTGCGTGGGCGGAAGAGGCGGCTTTTCGCGGAAGGGGTCGCTTTCCGCCGAACGCGGGTCGCCGGACGCCGGTCGCTCGTCGCTGGTCGCCAATCGCGCGGCGGGCGTACGGAGGGCGTGCGCGGGGCGCACGGGTGGCATCGTGCCGGGCGCCGGGGCGTGCGGCGGTCGCTTCACGGCCCGCGATCCGCGCGAGGCGCGTCTCGTCAGGTGGATGAATTTCCATACCGTCTGCCCAAATTGACCCCCCAGGTCTACTCTGGATCCGTGCCGGAGGACGTGGGGGGCACGCCGTTCCCTGACGGCTGGGAGCCCGACGACGACCGCGACCGCGGGGGTGCGGACGAAGAGTTCGCCTCCGTGGTCTTCGACGAGGACTTCGTACGGGCGGCGGTGATTCACGAACCGACCGCCGTGGAGCGACTGCTCGCGGCGGCCCAGGCCCGCGCGGACGCCTCCGAGGCCGAGGCGCGCCGGGCACGCACCCGCGGCGCCCGTGGTGACGACGAGCGCTACGAGGACGGCTTCGGCCCCGACGACCACGGCGATTTCGACCACGACCACGAACTGGACGATCCGGACGACACCGAGGTCCTGGAAGGTCGTTACGGCGTACCGGGAATGTACGGCCGGCCCTACGGCAAGCAGACCCGCTGGCACCGCCCCGTCGCCTGGATCCTCGCCCTCGTCATGGGCGTCGGCATGGTCGCCCTCGCCTTCACGGCGGTCTACCGGGGCGCCTCCTCGGGCCGCCAGGAGCAGGTCCCCTCGCCCGCCTCCTCCGGCCTCGAACAGGGCCGGGAGAAGGTCACCGGCACCGGGCCCTCGGCCTCGGCCGACTATTCCCAGCCGGCCGTGTCGGCGGAGCCGCGAACGCCCTGAGACCGGTCCGACCGTCGCGGCGTGGACGATCCCTCGAACAGCGTGACCGTCCTGGTGAGAACCTGTCAGAACTTGTCGCATACCACAGCGTTTACCGGAGCTCCCGGCGACCTACTCTGAATGTATGGGCGGGCCTGGAGACCCACCTGAGGGGACACCCGAGGGCGCTCCCACTGGTGGAGAGGACGAGTACCGATCCGTCGTCTTCGACGAGTCGTTCGTCCGTGCTGCCCGCCTCCAGGAGTTCTCCGCCCAGGAACGCATGGCCGACCACAGCCCGGCCGTACGCCGCCGCCCACCCCTCCAGCGCGGACTGTCCCGGCAGGCGCTGATCCTCGTCCTGCTGATCGCCGTCGCCTTCGGCACCGCGATCTACATGGGCGTACGCCACCCGTACCAGACCCCCGCCACCCAGCCGGCCGAACCGCTGCGGATGACGGTGATCCCCCTCGCCCCGCAGACCGCCGTGCCCGGCGCCACGAGCACCGACGAGCTGTACGCCGACAGCCCGGCCGCCCAGTTCCGGATAGGCGCCGACGGCGTCACGATGCCCGCCTCCCGGCGTACCGCGCACTTCTCCGACAGCCAGGTCGTGACCGCTCTGACCACCGCCAAGGACTACCTCGTCGAGTCGTCCCTCGACCCGAGCGTCCTGACCGGAGGCGCCACCCGGCCCGTACGCGTCCTGCTCGACCCGCAGCAACTCGACCAGTTCGACCAGAGCTTCGAGCACCCCATCGCCGACGGACGGCACGCGCCGACCGGCTGGCTGGTCCGCTTCGACGCGACTCGGGCGCAGCTCGCCGACAAGAGGATCCGGGTGCAGGGCACCCTCCAGGCCGCCGAGTTCGACGCGAACACTCTGGAGGTCATCGCCGACCACACCTTCGTCTACGCGCTGAAGCCGGCCGGTGCGAACGCCGAGGCCAAGGCGTCACTGTTCACGATCCGGCGCGAGCTGCACTTCCGCTTCGACCGTGACGACCTGCGCATGCACCAGGCCGAGCTGGCGGTGTCCTACGCCCAGGCCGGCCCGCTCGCCTGCTCCGAGGACTCGGTGAGCCGGTTCCGGCCGCTGCTCGCGGGCCAGACGGCCAAGGCGGGCGGCCCGGCCGGCACCGACCCGTACGCCACCGGCAGCGCGACGGCCCTGTGCGGTTCGCTGGCCAGGAGCGCGCAGCCGAAGGTGTAGCCGGAGTGCCGGACTAGCGGACTGCCGGAGTGCCGGGCGGCGCCGCGAGGTCAGGGCGGCGGCACCCGGCGGGGTGATCAGGCGCGGCCGTCGGTGTCCTCGTCGTCGGAACCACCCTCACGCGGTGCCTCCTCGGCACCCGCGTCCTTGGGCGCGCCGGTCCCGAAGCCCCCGAAGCCGCGCCGTACCCGGCCCCCGAGGTCGCCCGCACCGCCCGCGATGTCGCTGACCAGCTTCATCAGCGGGTCCTTGGAGCTCTTCACGTCGCTGGCGTAGCTGGCCGCCGACTGCCGGAAGGAGTCCGACACCGAGGTGTCCTTGTCCGCGTCGCGCCGCGGGTAGTGGCCGTCCATGATCCGCTGGTAGTCGCGGGACTCCGACCACTTCTTCAGCTCGGCCGCGCGGACCGCGGTGAAGGGGTGCGTGCGCGGCAGCACGTTGAGGATCTTGAGCACGGAGTCCCGCAGGTCGCCCGCCGACTCGTACTCCTCGGCCTGCGCGAGGAACGCGTCCACGTTCATCTCGTGCAGATGGTTGCCGCCCGCGATCTTCATCAGGCCGCGCATCGAGGCCCGCAGGTCCTGGCCGACCAGGAGCCCGGCGCGGTCCGCGGACAGTTCCGACTTGCGGAACCACTCGCGCAGTGCGGTCACGATCGCCATGATCGCGAGGTTCCCCAGCGGGATCCAGGCGACCCGGACCGCGAGGCTGGTGAGGAACAGCAGGATCGTGCGGTAGACGGCGTGACCGGACAGCGCGTGGCCGACCTCGTGGCCGATGACCGCCCGCATCTCCTCCTCGTCGAGCAGCTCGACGAGCCCGGTCGTCACCACGATGATCGGATCGTCCAGACCGATGCACATCGCGTTCGGCTGCGGGTCCTGGTTCACGTACATCGGCGGGACCTTCTCCAGGTCCAGGATGTAACAGGCGTCCCGCAGCATGTCGTTGAGGTGCGCGAACTGGGCGTCCGAGACGCGCACCGAGTCGGACAGGAAGAGCAGCCGCAGGCTGCGCTCGGGCAGCAGACCGCTCAGTGCCTTGAAGACCGTGTCGAAGCCGCTGAGCTTGCGCAGGGCCACCAGGGCCGAGCGGTCCGCCGGGTGTTCGTAGGCCCGTGAGGAGATTCCCTCGAAGCGCCTGCGCTGCCTGCTCGGCGCCTTCTCGTGCCCGTTCTGCTCGTGGCCGTCGTCGGACATGTGTTCCCCCATGTGCGTCTGTGTGCCCTATGTGCCCCCAAGGCAGGGCCCAGCCTAGGCGGAGATACCGTTGACCGGCAGTACAGAGAAGGAGTCGTACGCCATGGAGCACATCCCCGCAGCCGCCTGGCTCACGGAGGCCGCGAACGCGGCGGACAAGCAGGGCCCGGGCAATCTGCTCCGGGTCGTGCTGATTGTCATGATCATCGGTGCGGTCCTGGGTGCCTGGTTCCTGCTGCGCGGCTACAAGCGCGACAACTGAGGACGACCGGATCGACCGGGCGGGCCGCGGCGGACGGTCCGGCGAGGAGGTCGCGGCAACCGGCTTCCCCAACGGCGGAGTCGGCGTGTTCGCGGCCGAGACGCCCGCATACGATGGGCCGACGTCTTTATCCCGCCCTCCCCCACTCTCGACTTCGCTCGAGCGGGGGGACCCCCATCGGATAGGTCCTGCCGAGATGAGCTTCCAGAGCACCGCTGCACAGTTGGTCACCGTTGCCGCCGAGGGCGAGAACGGCGGCAACCACGAAAGCCTCAGCCCGTACCTGACCGGCGGCGGGGCCCTGTTCATCCTGCTCCTGCTGCTGTGGATCACCACGCGCTTCAACCGCGACCGCTGAGCCCCACCGGGCCCGCTCGGGGCCCCTGTCGGCCGGAGCCCGTCGGCCGGGCCGGTAGGGTCTGCACGCATGGGAGAGCAGGACATGCCTACCGGTCCGGCGAGTGACACGGAGAGCGGCGCCGTCGGCGCCGCCGCGGGCCGTGCGAGCGGCACGACCGGCGGCACGGCGAAGCGCCTGACGGTCGGCCCCGGCAACGGCCCCTCGAATCCGGGCAAGCGCCGCCTCGGCGTCATGGGCGGCACCTTCGACCCGATCCACCACGGACACCTGGTCGCGGCCAGCGAGGTCGCCGCGCAGTTCCACCTCGACGAGGTGGTGTTCGTGCCGACCGGGCAGCCGTGGCAGAAGACCGACCGCAAGGTCACCCCGGCCGAGGACCGCTACCTGATGACGGTCATCGCGACCGCCGAGAACCCGCAGTTCTCGGTCAGCCGGATCGACATCGACCGCGGTGGCCCGACCTACACGACGGACACGCTGCGCGACCTGCGCGCGCTCAATCCGGACGCGGACCTGTTCTTCATCACCGGCGCCGACGCGCTCGGCCAGATCCTCACCTGGCGCTACACCGAAGAACTGTTCTCCCTCGCGCACTTCATCGGGGTCACCCGGCCCGGTCACACCCTGACCGACCCGGGACTCCCGGAGGGCGGTGTCTCGCTGGTCGAGGTTCCCGCGCTCGCCATCTCGTCCACAGACTGCCGTGTGAGAGTCGCCAAGGGCGACCCCGTCTGGTACCTGGTTCCGGACGGTGTGGTGCGCTACATCGACAAGCGTGAGCTGTACCGCGGCTAGTGAGCCGAGAGGGGCACCGGTGAACGACCGATACGACGGATACGCGGGCGGCGACCAGTACGAACTCGTCGGCTACGACGAATTCGGGCAGCCTGTGTACCGACAGGTGCCGCAGCAGCCTGCGCAGGGGTACGACGGCTACGACGCCCAGCAACAGGGCTACGGCTACGACCCCTATGCGACGGGCCGCCAGGAACCCGTCCAGCCCTACGACACGGGCCGCCAGCAGCCTGTGTCGCCGTATGACACCGGTCAGCACGAAACGGTGTCGTCCTATGACACCGGTCAGCAGCCCTCCGCCCCTTCGTACGACCGCTTCGACGCCTTCGGCACCGGCGCGCCCGGAGCCGGCGGGACCACCTCGACGTCGTACGACCCCTATGGGCAGCAGAACCCCGGCACGGCGGGCGCCGCGAGCACCGGTCAGCAGCCCCGGGTCGCCGAGCAGACCGCCTACATCCCGCAGCAGGCCGGGCCGGCTGAGGACGCCGCTCCCCGGGCCGACCGGGACTACGGCACCGAGCAGTTCGCCTTCGTCGAGGAGCAGGAAGCCGAGTCCGAAGACGTCATCGACTGGCTGAAGTTCACCGAGAACCGCACCGAGCGCCGCGAGGAGGCCAAGCGCCGGGCCCGCAGCCGGGTCGTCTCCCTGGTCGTGGTCATCGCCCTGGTCGCGGTCGGTGGCGCCGGCTACCTCTGGTACGCGGGCAGGCTTCCCGGCACCGCCTCGGCCGACGGCAAGCCGGGGACCACGACGGCCGTTGCCGCCCAGAAGCGCGACGTGATCGTCGTCCACCTGCACAACACCAAGGGCAGCGGCACCTCCACGGCCCTGCTCGTCGACAACACCACCACCAAGCAGGGCACCACCGTTCTGCTGCCCAACTCCCTCGCCCTGACGGACGACAACGGCTCGACGACCACGCTCGCCAAGTCCGTCGACGACGACGGCTCGGCCGGGACGCGGGACGCGATCGACACCGTGCTCGGGACCGACATCCAGGGCACCTGGCGGCTCGACACCCCGTACCTGAACAACCTCGTCGAGCTCGTCGGCAACATCGACATCACCACCAACGCCGACGTGCCGGACCCCGACTCCAAGAAGAAGGGCGAGGCCCCGCTCGTCAAGAAGGGCGAGGACCAGAGCCTCAGCGGCAAGATGGCAGTCGCCTACGCCACCTACCGGGCCTCCGGCGAGGCCCAGAACGCGCAGCTGGAGCGGTTCGGACAGGTCATGCAGGGGGTGATGCGCAAGCTGTCCTCGGACAAGCAGGCCGCGACCACCACCGTGCAGACCCTGGCGCAGATCCTCGACCCGTCCCTGACCGACCAGGACCTCGGCGCCTTCCTCGCCCAGCTCGCCGATCTCGCCAAGGGCGGCGACTACAAGACCGCGCTGCTGCCCGTGCAGCAGGACGGCACCCTGAGCGAGAGCGCCTCCGACAGTGTGATCAAGGACGTCCTGGGCGGTACGGCGAAGAGCCCCGAGGCCGGCGCCGCGGTCCGCGTGGGCATCAAGAACGCCACCGGCGACAAGGCGGCCATGAGCCAGGCCCGTGTCGTCCTGGTCAACGGCGGCTACACCTACCTGGACTCCGGCACCGCCGGCGCCGCCCAGAGCGTGTCGCAGATCACCTACAGCGACGCGGCCAAGAAGGACGACGCCGTCGAGGTCGCCAAGACCCTGGGTCTGCCCACCGGTGCGGTGAAGAAGGGCACGGTCACCACCAACGCGGATGTGTCCGTCGTCCTCGGCCAGGACTACGAGGTCAGCAGCACCCCCAAGGGGTGACCGGCATCACGCCCCGGGGCCGCCCGGGGCGTGATCGTCGAAACGCGTGGGGTGTCCTCGGCGGTCCGTGAGACCCTTGAGTCATTACTGACCGCCGACGGAAAGCCGCGTAGTGACCGCCACGGACCGCTCCATCGAGCTCATCAACACCGCCGCACAGGCGGCCGCAGACAAGCTCGCGCACGACATCATCGCCTACGACGTCAGCGACGTGCTCTCCATCACCGACGCCTTCCTGCTGGCGTCCGCGCCCAACGACCGCCAGGTCAAGTCGATCGTCGACGAGATCGAGGAGCGCCTGAGCAAGGAGCTCGGCGTCAAGCCGGTACGCCGCGAGGGCGACCGCGAGGCGCGCTGGGTGCTCCTCGACTACATCGACATCGTGGTGCACGTCCAGCACAGCGAGGAGCGCGTCTTCTACGCCCTCGAGCGCCTGTGGAAGGACTGCCCGGAGCTGGACCTGCCCGAAGAGGCCAAGGCGACCCGCGGCAAGGGCGCCGAGCACGCCAAGCTCCAGGCCGAGGAGGACTCCGCCGAACTGGGGGAGCTGCGGTGAGCGCCGAGGCCGGGAACAGGGCGGGCGTGAAGGACGGCGGGAAGCCGGGCCGGGGCCGCCGCGTCATCCTGTGGCGGCACGGCCAGACCTCCTGGAACGTGGACCGCCGCTTCCAGGGCTCCACGGATGTCGAGCTGACCGAGACGGGCATCGGGCAGGCCCGTCGCGCCGCCCGGCTGCTCGCCTCGCTCAGGCCCGACGCCATCGTCGCCTCGGACCTCAAGCGCGCCGCCGCCACCGCCGCCGAGCTGGCCGAGCTCACCGGCCTCGACGTCACCCACGACGAGGGCCTGCGCGAGACCTACGCGGGCGTCTGGCAGGGGTTGACGCACGAGGAGATCATCGCCCGCCACGGCGACGAGTACGCCGCGTGGAAGCGCGGCGAGCCGGTACGCCGCGGTGGAGGCGAGCTGGAGACCGAGGTCGCCGACCGCGCCGCCCCCGTGGTGCTGCGGCACGCGGACAAGCTCCCCGACGACGGCACCCTCGTCGTCGTCAGCCACGGCGGCACGATCCGCACCACCATCGGCCGCCTGCTCGGCCTGGAGTCCCAGCACTGGGAGAGCCTCGGCGGCCTTTCGAACTGCTGCTGGTCCGTCCTCGGCGAAGGCGCCCGCGGCTGGCGGCTCCTGGAGCACAACGCCGGCACGCTGCCGGAGCCGGTGCTCGGCGACGACGACTGAGCGGTGCCGGACGGCCTCCGTCCGGTCCCGTGGGCCCGGCGGGACCGGATTTCACTTTCCGGCTGGTCGCAGGCTAAAGTTCTTCTTGTTCGGCCCGCAGGGCGGGAAGAACGCAAGGGGCTATAGCTCAGTTGGTAGAGCGCCTGCATGGCATGCAGGAGGTCAGGAGTTCAATTCTCCTTAGCTCCACAGATCGACTCTCCGTGGAGTTGTCGAAGATCAGTGATGAAGAATCCCGTTCCCGTCAGGGAGCGGGATTTTTCGTTGCCGCCGAAGCGGTGCCCACCGTCGCCAGGGCTGCCGCCACCACCGGGAGTTCGCCCTCGGGGGGAGACGGGCGGGCCGTCCGGCCCGGACACCGTGAACAGCGTCCACAGGGCGCGTTGTCCACGCCCGAGTTGAGGGCTTCGGGTGTGAAGAGGGCGTCGCGGCAGGCGCGGTTGACGGCGTACGCCGTGGACACCGACGGGCTCCTCGTGGCCGTCACCCGGCCCGGTCGGCTCCCGGGCTTCGCGGTCTCCGGCACACTCTTCTTGAACCGGCTTGAGTCACTTGGGGCCCCCGGGGCGTATATCTCTGCGGACGCGCTCCTGGCGTGCACGTACGCGCCGGCCGTGACGGGCTGTGCTGGGTGCTGTGTCCGGACTGGTACGCAGGCGTCGCTGACCGTATTGCTCCGGCCGTGGCAGAATCAAACGGCCGGAAGGGGGCGCGGCCCGACGGGAGGGAGAAGCGATGCCTGCCAGCATCCTCGAGGAGGTCGACGATCTCCTCGAAGTGGCACTGAACCGGAAAAAAGCCACCCTCCTCGACTGCCCTTCCTGCGGATCGGTCCACGTTGCCCAGGTCCTTGGCGACAACGGTGGAATCTCCTACGTGTGCACGGCCTGCGGCCACAGCTGGAGCTGATTGATGGGTGCGCACAGGCGGAAATGCGATTGGTGCGGCAGTGGTACGCCGATCGTCCGCGACATGGAGCCGGTCAACCACGACTACCAGTACTGGTGTGAGGAGTGCGCGCGGGCGCTGATCATAAAAGGCGACCCGATCGAGACGTACCGCGAGCTGGAGGGCGAGCCGATCTACGGACGGCTCCTCGACGAGCACTGCACCCTGAAGCGGTTCTACTCGTTCGCCACGGCCTGACCCCGGGGACGGCCGGGGTGCCCCGCAACCGGGTGCCGTTCAGGCGCAGTTCCCGCCTGCCCGTCCGCGAGGTCCTCGTCCTGGCGCGTACCGACCGCCGGGCGAAGCCGTCATCGCGCGCCGCACGGCCGCCCAGGAGCGGCGTTCACGCCGCTCGCGGCCCGACGGGTCATCGTGGGGCCGGTAAGGCCCGCAGGGGCCATGTGGCGGTCCGGGGGTGTCGGCCCTCCCTGCCCCCTCCCGGCCGACCCGGTCGTGCCTCCGGAGATCCGGCTCGGCCTTCGGGAAGTCGCCCTGAAACAGACATGGACCACCAAATCGGTACACACGGGAAACGATTTGGTGGTGCACCAGGGGGACCGTGTAATGTTGGCGTCGCCGCCGGGGAAACCGGGCGACACGGTGAATACGCGGCCTGGCCGCGTGGCCACAAGGGGCTATAGCTCAGTTGGTAGAGCGCCTGCATGGCATGCAGGAGGTCAGGAGTTCAATTCTCCTTAGCTCCACAGACGTTGAAAGCGGGCCACCCGATCAGGGTGGTCCGCTTCTTCGTTTTCCTCGTTGTCCGGCGAGCCTCGATCCTCGCGGAACGTGTCGAAGGCGGGCCACCGGTTCCGGTGGCCCGCTGCTTCGTGGTCAGCGGCCGCTGCCGAGCGCGCGGCGACCGCGCCCCTGGGAGAGGACCGGCAGGTTGTTCCGCGCCGGCGCGGAGGACCGGGTGTCCTCCTCGAGGCGCAGGGCGAGCGCCGGGCAGCGGCGCACTGCACGCAGGGCTTTCGCCTCGGCGTACCGGGGCACCGCGGCCTGCGCGACGGTGGGGAAGCCGTCGGCGCCCAGTTCGAAGACCTCGGGGAGGATGTCGGCGCACAGGCCGTGCCCGCGGCACAGCGTCCAGTCGACGTAGATCTTCTGGCGGCTGGGACCCGTCTCCTGCTCGCTCTGGCCGCCCGGGATGCCCGTGGGCAGTTGGCCGCCCTCGAAGAGCGGCAGAACGCCCTCCACGGGCCGTCCGCAGCCGTTTCCGAGGACATGCGCGGCCAGGTCGTCGGTGAAGGCCTTGAGGGTCGACTCGATGAACATCGCCGAGCCGTCCGGGTGGGAGCACGCGCCGCGCCGCTTCACGGACTTGGCGACCTGCTTCACGGCTTCGAGAGCCGCCGGGCCGCCGCCGTTGAGGATGTCCTCCAGGCCGCGTGCCGCGGCGGGCAGACCCAGGTAGCAGGGACCGCACTGGCCCGCGCTCTCCTCGGCCAGCCACTGCGCCACCCGCAGCGACTCGCCCAGAGGGCATGTCTGCTGGGTGATCGGGAGGATGGCGCCGGCGCCGAGCGCACCGCCCACCGCCGCCAGGGAGTCGCGCGAGACGATCGCCTCGTTGACCGTCGCCGCGTCCAGCCACTTGCCGTGGTAGCCGCCGGTCAGCACGCCCTGCGGCATCGGCGGGGCGCCGGCCAGCTGGAGGACGTACCGCAGCGGTACACCGGTGGGGACCTCGATCACCATGGGGCGCCCGACGGCGCCCGAGACGGTGAGCATGACGGTGCCGGGCTCGTCGTACAGGCCTGTGTTGCGGTAGCGGTCCGGGCCGATGCGGGCGGCGATGGCCAGTTGCGCGAACGTCTCGGCGTTCGACAGCAGGGTGGGCGCGCCTCCGACACCGGTCTGGGACGCGCTGACCTTGCGGCCCGGCGGGATGGCCGGACCGCCGTCGATCGAACGGATCAGCGAAGCGGCCGCGCCGGTGACCATCCGCACCGGATTGCGCTGCACGCGCGCGCGGAGCGGCGATCCGCGCCGGTTGCTCAGCCCGCGCTCGGCCAGCGCGGCCTCCATGGAGCGCTGCGTGGACTCGCGGGTCACGCCGATCACCAGGGTGCGCGCGCCCATGGCCTCCGCGGCCAGCAGGGCGCCGTCGAGGATGAGGTGCGGGGCACGGTTGATGAGCACCGTGTCCTTGCGGCAGGCCGGTTCGTCCTCGCTTCCGTTGACGACCACCACCGGGCGGATGCCCTTCTTGATGGCCGATTCGGCGACTGAGCGCAGTTTCTTGGCGAAGGGGAAGCCCGCGCCGCCGCGGCCCTTCAGGGAGATGGCTTCGGCAAGGCCCGCGAGCTGTTCTCCGCCCATCGGTTCGAGCGGCCCATGCACCTTGAGGTGCATGGGGAGATCAAGACGTTCAACCAGGTCAAAGCCCGACGTGAGCTGCGGAAGTCCGACCACGCGGACTTCCGGGACGTCGGGCAGGGCCTCGTTCACTTAAAAGCCTCCGGAAGGGGCGTTCCATGATTCACCGGAGCCAGGAGCGTCGAAGGCGCCCGGCAGTACGTCAGTCGTGGGACCGCTGTCGTACGTGTCGTTGGTGTTGTACGTGCGGTAGGACGGGTTCGTCTCACCGGTGTTGTACACATCACTCGTGCCGTAGGCGTTGGCGGGCGGATTGTTGTAGACCGGGACGGTATATCCGGTGTCGTTCAGCGGGTCGTACGCCGATTGCGGCGCCTCGCCGACGGGGGGCGGCGTGGGGACGGGCCAGCTGCCGGACGTGCTGCCGTTGTCGACGCGGGGAAACGTCTCGGTGGGCTGCATGTTCATGGGCATCTGGAACTGCTGCGTCGAGGCGGGCGCGGAGCCGTCGCCGGACATGGCCCGGTAGGCCGCGGCGAAGCCGTTCGTACCGGCGCTCGTGGCCGCGGGGTCGGGCGCGCCGCCGTACTGCGGGGAGGGGGACGGCGTGCGCTGGGGCGGCACGAAGTTGTCGCCAGCGGACTGGGCGGAGCGCGACTCGCCCACGGCGGCGCGGGACGCCTCCAGGTCCTCGCGGAAGCCGCGGGCACCGGGGCTGTTGTTGTCGCCGATGATCGCCAGGACCCGTGCCGCGACCTTGCGCTTGAACGGGGCGGGCGCAGATCGCAGGGCGAGGGCCGCCATGACCGCGAGCAGGCACAGGCTGTAGAGGATCGTGAAGATCGGCTTCGCGGCGCGACCCGCGTAGAGGCCGTGGATCAGCGCGGAGCACCAGGCCGGGTAGGCCAGCATGTGCACCGCGCGCCAGCGGGCCGCGATCGGTGCCGGCGAGGCGAAGGCGCTGCGCAGCGCGCCGGTGATGGCCGTGAAGATCATGAGCAGTCCGGCCAGTGAGCCGAAGCCGATGAGCCCGGCCGTGCCGGTGACGCCGAGGCCGAAGGGGACCAGGGCGGCGAGCAGGGTCGTGTGGTCGAGCGCGATCTTGACCGTGATGTGCAGCAGCAGGAAGGCGACCGAGGACACGGCGGTCGTCCGGTGCACCGCCTGCGCCACCAGTCGCTGGCGGGTGTTCAGGAAGACCCGGTCGGTCGCGACCAGCCCCCAGATCACGGAGCACGACAGAGCGACCAGCGACAGCACGCCGGCGCCGAAGTTCAGGAAGTCACGGACGGTATTGCCGCCGACCAGCACCACCACGGGTATGAGGAGCAGGACGGCAGCGCTGGCCGCCCCGTAGGCCGAACGGCCCGCCCGGGGAAGCGAGCTGTTGTTACGACGAGGGTTCATGGAGGGGGTACTCCCAACGGTTCGGGGAAGCGGTCCCGAAGCCGCACTCTAGGTCGAGAAATACCGACGAGTTCGAGGTTTGAGTTATTGCGTTGTTACCAAAGGGCAATGAGGTCTTTGTGTTGTCCCTAAGAGTCCGTTACGCGAAGTAAAATTTGAACTTCGTTCAACTCTTTCAGTGGTCACGGAGGGTGGCACGGGGTGCCGGACGACCCCGAAAGCTCGTCGCGGCGCCCGCGGGCCCTGGGGTACCCTGACGCCATGCGTGCCGTACGCCTTCTGCTTAGCGAGCCGCGCTGATCAGTCCCGACCACTGACGCATCGTGGTCGGCATCGGCGCGGCGTCCCCTCCTGTGCGAGGGGCTTTTTCATTTCTTGAGTGGCACAGCCGCTGGCAGAGACGATCGATGGAGCTTTGAGGATCATGAGCGAGACGAACACCGCTGCCACCGCCGACGTGGCCGCGCCGCACCGCTACACGGCCGCTCTGGCCGCTGACATCGAGGCACGCTGGCAGGACTTCTGGGACGCCGAGGGCACGTACGAGGCTCCGAACCCCAGCGGCGACCTGGCCGGGGACCCCGAGCTGGCCGCCAAGCCCAAGAAGTTCATCATGGACATGTTCCCGTATCCCTCGGGTGCGGGTCTGCACGTGGGTCACCCCCTGGGCTACATCGCCACCGATGTATTCGCCCGGTTCCAGCGGATGACCGGCCACAACGTCCTGCACACCCTGGGCTTCGACGCCTTCGGCCTGCCCGCCGAGCAGTACGCCGTGCAGACCGGCACGCACCCGCGCGTTTCCACCGAGGCCAACATGGAGAACATGAAGGTCCAGCTGCGCGCGCTGGGCCTGGGTCACGACAAGCGCCGGTCGTTCGCCACGATCGACCCGGAGTACTACAAGTGGACCCAGTGGATCTTCCTGCAGATCTTCAACTCCTGGTACGACGACGAGGCCGGCAAGGCCCGTCCCGTCTCCGCGCTGGTCGCCCAGTTCGAGAGCGGTGAGCGTGCGGTTCCCGCCGTCGGCGGCACCACGCGCGCGTGGAACGAGCTGAGCGCCACCGAGCGCGCCGACGTCCTGAGCGGCTACCGCCTGGCGTACGCCTCCGACGCGCCGGTCAACTGGTGTCCCGGCCTGGGCACCGTGCTGGCCAACGAGGAGGTCACCGCCGACGGCCGTTCCGAGCGCGGCAACTTCCCCGTCTTCAAGGCCAAGCTGCGCCAGTGGAACATGCGCATCACCGCCTACGCGGACCGCCTGCTGGACGACCTGGACGCCCTGGACTGGCCCGAGGCCATCAAGCTGCAGCAGCGCAACTGGATCGGCCGCTCCGAGGGCGCGCGCGTCGACTTCCCCATCGACGGCGACGCGATCACGGTCTTCACCACCCGGCAGGACACCCTGTTCGGCGCCACCTACATGGTGCTGGCGCCGGAACACCCGCTGGTCGAGAAGTTCACCCCGGCCGCCTGGCCCGAGGGCACCCACGAGGTGTGGACCGGCGGTCACGCGACGCCCACCGAGGCCGTCGCCGCCTACCGCGCGCAGGCCGCCTCGAAGTCCGACGTCGAGCGGCAGGCCGAGGCCAAGGACAAGACCGGCGTCTTCACCGGCTCGTTCGCGACCAACCCGGTCAACGGCGAGAAGGTCCCGGTCTTCATCGCCGACTACGTACTGATGGGCTACGGCACCGGCGCGATCATGGCCGTCCCGGCCCACGACACCCGCGACTTCGCGTTCGCGCGCGCCTTCGAACTGCCCATGCGCTGTGTGGTCGAGCCCTCGGACGACCGCGGCACCGACGCCTCCACCTGGGACGACGCCTTCGCCTCGTACGACGCGAAGATCGTCAACTCCACCGGCGACGAGATCTCCCTGGACGGCCTGGGCGTCGTCGACGCCAAGGCGCGCATCACGGAGTGGCTGGAGCGCCGGGGCATCGGCGCTGGCACCGTCAACTTCCGGCTGCGCGACTGGCTGTTCAGCCGCCAGCGCTACTGGGGCGAGCCCTTCCCGATCGTCTACGACGAGGACGGCGTGGCCCACCCGCTGCCCGAGTCGATGCTGCCCCTGGAGCTGCCGGAGGTCGAGGACTACTCGCCGCGCACCTTCGACCCGGACGACGCGAACACGTCCCCGGAGACCCCGCTGTCGCGCAACGAGGACTGGGTCGCCGTCACCCTGGACCTGGGCGACGGCCGTGGTCCGCAGAAGTACCGCCGCGAGACCAACACCATGCCCAACTGGGCCGGTTCCTGCTGGTACGAGCTGCGCTACCTGGACCCGCACAACGACCAGAAGCTGGTCGACCCGGCCATCGAGCAGTACTGGATGGGCCCCCGCGAGGGCCAGCCGACCGGTGGCGTCGACCTGTACGTCGGCGGCGCCGAGCACGCCGTGCTGCACCTGCTGTACGCCCGCTTCTGGTCGAAGGTCCTGTTCGACCTGGGCCACATCTCGTCGGCCGAGCCGTTCCACAAGCTGTTCAACCAGGGCATGATCCAGGCCTACGTGTACCGCGACAGCCGCGGCATCGCCGTACCGGCGGCCGAGGTGGAGGAGCGCGACGGCGCGTACTACTACCAGGACGAGAAGGTCTCCCGGCTGCTGGGCAAGATGGGCAAGTCCCTGAAGAACGCGGTCACCCCGGACGAGATCTGCGCCGAGTACGGCGCGGACACCCTGCGCCTGTACGAGATGGCGATGGGTCCCCTGGACGTGTCCCGTCCGTGGGACACGCGCGCCGTGGTGGGCCAGTACCGGCTGCTGCAGCGGCTGTGGCGCAATGTCGTCGACGAGGCGACCGGCGAGGTCACGGTCGTCGGCACCGAGCCGGACGAGGACACGCTGCGTGCCCTGCACAAGGCCATCGACGGCGTACGTCAGGACCTGGAGGGCATGCGGTTCAACACCGCCATCGCCAAGGTCACCGAGCTGAACAACCACCTGACCAAGGCGGGCGGCCCGGTCGCGCGCCCGGTCGCCGAGGCCCTGGTGCTGATGGTCGCGCCGCTGGCCCCGCACATCGCCGAGGAACTGTGGCGCAAGCTGGGCCGCACGGAATCGGTCGTCCACCAGGACTTCCCCGTCGCCGACCCCGCGTACGTCGTGGACGAGGCCGTGACCTGCGTCGTGCAGATCAAGGGCAAGGTCAAGGCGCGCCTGGAGGTCTCCCCGTCGATCTCCGACGAGGAGCTGGAGAAGGTGGCGCTGGCCGACGAGAAGGTCGTCGCGGCGCTGGGCGGCGCGGGAATCCGCAAGGTGATCGTGCGCGCGCCGAAGCTGGTGAACATCGTCACGGCGTAGCCGCCACGGCGAGACGGGCATCAGGCCTCCGGCCGATACCCGCAGGTCCGGGCGCGGCCGGCTCGGGGTAGTCCCCTACGGGCAGGTTCGGGGTTCTTCTGGAACTCCGAACCTGCCCGCAGCGTTTACCGTTGAGAGCGCGGCGACAGCTGCCGCGACCGGTCCGAGGAGGAGTGTGATGGGTACCGTGATCACAGTGATCGCCCTGCTCTTCCTGCTGTTCGTGGTGCTCGGCGCCTATGCGACGGTGAAGGTGATCGGCGCCGCCAAGCGCGGCGTGGACCGCACGATCTCGCAGGCCCGCCGCACGGTCGAGGACACCACCCTGCGCGCGAAGACCTTCGCCCAGCCCGGGCCGCAGGGCGAGCTCGCCCAGCTCCGGCTGACGCTGCGCACCTCGATGCGGGCCACCCAGGACGCGCTCCACGCGAGCGTGGCCGAGGACGAGTCCCTCAAGGAGTCGCTGAGCCTCTTCGAGCGGCTCAGCGCGCACGGGCACGAGCTCGACGCCGAACTGAAGCGCCTGGAGACCGAGCCCGACCGAGGAACGCTCGCCACACGGCTGCCCGGCCTGCGCGAGCGCACCCAGCGGATCACGCAGTCGGCCGACTCGCTTCGCTGGGCCGCGCGCGACCGGGCCCACCGCTTCGCCGGCGACGACCTGGACACGCTGAGCGCCCAGATCGACGTGGAGGCCGGCGCGCTGCGTCACTGGACCAAGGAACCCGGACCCGCCGCGTCCTGGCCCGAGGCCCCCGCGGCGGACGCGAGCACCTCCGGTGGACAGACCTGGCCGCCGCAGACGCCGAATCCCACTACGGCCGAGCAGCCGGGGCGTTCCGCCATCACGCCGCCGGGCCAACGGCCCACCTACCCTTGGCAGAAGAAGCCCCGCCCCGAGAGCACGACATGATCCGGCCGTCCCGACCGCAGGTGGAAGGGGCCGGGCTGCCGCCCGCCCGCCACGCCAGGTAACCTCCAGCTCATGTCCCGCCATGTCGCGATCGTCACCGATTCAACGGCCTACCTGCCGCCGCGGACGATGGAGCGCCACGGCATCACAGCGGTCCCCCTGACCGTGGTCCTCGGTGACCAGGCGCTCGAAGAGGGGACCGAGATCTCGGCCCGCTCCCTGGCCCAGGCGCTGCAGAAGCGGCGCCCCGTCACCACGTCCCGGCCCAGCCCCGAGATGTTCGCCGCGGCCTACCGCGAGGTCGCCGAGTCCGGCGCCACCGGCATCGTCTCCCTGCATCTGTCCTCCGAGTTCTCGGGCACCTACGACGCGGCGGTGCTCGCGGGGCGCGAGGCCCCGGTACCGGTGCGCGTGGTGGACACCGGGATGGTCGCGATGGCCCTCGGGTTCTGTGCGCTGGCCGCGGCCGAGTCCGCGGAGGCGGGAGGAACCATCGACGACGCGGTCGCGGCCGCCGAGAAGCGGGCCGCGGGCACGTCCGCCTACTTCTACGTCGACACCCTCGACTACCTCCGCCGTGGCGGCAGGATCGGGGCCGCGCAGGCTCTGCTGGGTTCGGCGCTCGCGGTGAAGCCGCTGCTCCAGCTGAACGACGGCCGCATCGAACTTCTCGAAAAGGTCCGCACGGCCTCCAAGGCGATCGCCCGCCTGGAGGAGATCGTCGCCGACCGAGCGGGCAGCGCACAGGTCGACATCGCCGTTCACCATCTGGCAGCTCCCGATCGTGCGGCGGCCCTCGCGGACCGTTTGCGGGCGCGGGTGCCGGGGCTGGCCGAACTGCACGTGAGCGAGGTGGGGGCGGTGATCGGAGCCCACACCGGGCCCGGGTTGCTCGGGGCGGTCGTGTCGCCTCGCTGAGATCGCCCCGCTGAGGTAGCTCCTTCCGCGGCTTGTGTGCGTCGCCCGTTCGGGCGGCGGAGTTATCCACAACTGGGCTGCTGTCCACCGGAATTGAGCAAGATCATCGCGATGGTGCCGGGATGCCGGATCCTCGGCGCATGGCACTTCGATCAAGCACACGCACTGCCACACCGACCAGCGGCCCGGGCCGCGGCCCCGCCTCGGAAAGCCGCAGCCGCCATCGCCGTCGCCACCCGCGGGGCCGGGCCCGTCGCCGCGAGGTGTCGGCCGCGGCCCTCCGCCTGCGGGCCGAGGCGCTCTTCACCGAACACGTGCAAGGGCGGCGGGAGTCGGGGAACGCGCCGCCTGGAGCGGACCACGATGTCGGGGCCGGCCCGAGGGCGAACACGGCCGCGGGTACGGGTGTTCTGACCGATGTCCGGCGACCTTGGAACCGTCCGGGTGGGGTCGGCGGCCGCGACGCCGGTCCCGGTGGGGGCGGTGGTCGTGACCCCGGTCCGGATGGGGGCGCCCCCCTGCGGGCCGACCGCTCGCGAACCGACGGGGCGGCGACCGCGAGCGCGCCGGCCGTGGAGGCGGGCGCGTGGCGGGACCGGGCCGGGCTCGCCGTGCGGGAGCGGCTCCCGCTGTGGTTGCAGTCGAGGTGCGGGCTCGAGCGCAGGAGCGTGGCCGCCCTGACCGTGCTGCTGGTCGTGGCCGCGGTCTTCGCCGTGCAGCACTTCTGGACCGGCAGGACACAGCCCGTCCGAGCCCCTGAAGTGGTGCGCGCGGCGGCACCGTACGGCGGGAAGAGCGGGTCGCGGGAGCGGTCGGGCGCGGAATCCAGGTCCTGGACAGGAGCTTCGAGGCCCGCCGGTGCTGCCGGGAGCGCGATCGTCGTGGACGTCGGCGGAAAGGTACGCACCCCCGGACTCCAGCGGCTGCCGGCCGGATCCCGCGTCGAGGACGCGCTGCGAGCCGCCGGTGGAGTCCGGCCCGGCACGGACACCGACGGACTCAACCGCGCGCGTCTCCTCGTGGACGGCGAACAGATCGTGGTCGGCGCGCCCGCGCCCCCGGCGGGAGCGGGAGCGGGCGGTCCGGCGCCGGCCGGCGCCGGAGGATCCCCGGCAGGTGCGGCCCCCTCCGCGCCGATCTCCCTCAACAGTGCCACCGTCGACCAGCTCGACAGCCTGCCCGGCGTCGGTCCCGTGCTGGCCCGGCACATCATCGACTACCGCACGACGCACGGCGGTTTCCGCTCGGTCGACGAACTCCGCGAGGTCAACGGAATCGGAGACCGTCGCTTCGCCGATCTCCGGCCCCTGGTGCAGCCATGAACGGTTCCGTGTCGAGCGGGCGGGGTATGCCGGGCGAGCGGGGGAGTGTGCCGATGCGCCCGCCAGGTGCCCCCGGTGTCCCCGGTGCCGCCGGGCGGAGGTCCGTGCACGTTGCCTCGGGAAGGCGGCTGGGGGCCGCGCATCCCAGGGCGGAGGGGCCGACCGACCTCCGGCTCGTGGTGCCCGCCGCGGCGGCCTGGCTCACGGCGGCCGTGACGGTCGGGGTGTCGCCTGGCTGGGTCACCGGTGTCGTCGTGGTGTCCCTGGTCGGCGGTGGCCTCCTGCTGGCGGCGGGGCGCGGAGGCGCACGCTCGGAGCGGGGACGAGCGGCCGCGCGGTCGGGTTCGTGGCCGTGGGTGTCCGTCGCCGCCGTGCTGCTCTGTGTCGGAGCGGCCGCGGCCTCCGCGGGGTTGCACGGAGCGGACCTGCGACGCGGACCTGTTCCCGAGCTCGCGACGCAGTTCGCCCACGTGACCGCGGAGGTGGAGGTCACCTCCGATCCACGGCTCACCCGGCCCCGGGTCATCGGGGACCGTGTCGCTGCGACGGCGCTGCTGTTCGATGCGGAAGTCACGCGGATCACCCGGGCGGACGGCACGGTGGTGGCGACGCGGACGCCGGTGCTGGTGATCGTCGACGCGCGCTCGCGACCGGGCTCGCCCCGGGGGGCAGGTGGGCGCTCGCCCTGGTTGTCGCTGCTGCCGTCCACCCGGCTGCGGGTGGCGGCGCGGGTCGTGCCCGCCCTGTCGGACGGGGACGACATCGCGGCGGTGCTGCGGGTGAGGGGGAGTGCCCCGCCGGAGGTGGTGGGGGAGCCGTCCGGGCCGCAGCGGTTCGCCGGCCGGCTGCGCGAAGGGCTGCGGGAGGCGACCGACGGCCTGGACGCGGATGCCCGGGCGTTGCTGCCAGGGCTGGTCGTGGGGGACACCTCACGCGTCACGCCGGAGCTGGACGACGCCTTCAAGGCCACCGATCTCACCCACCTCCTCGCGGTCAGCGGCGGGAACTTCACGATTCTGCTCGCACTGTTCATCGGGCCACCGGGTCTCGCCCAGCGAGTCGAGCGCCGGGGCCTCGCACCCCGGCTCGGTGTGCCGCTCCGGGCGACCGCCCTGCTCGGCGGGGCGCTCACTCTCGCCTTCGTGATCGTGTGCCGACCGGACCCGAGCGTGCTGAGGGCGGCGGCCTGCGGATCGATCGCGCTGCTCGCCATCGCGACCGGGCGCCGCAGATCGCTGATCCCGGCGCTGGCCACCGCGGTTCTGCTCCTCGTGCTGTACGACCCCTGGCTGGCCCGCAGTTACGGATTCCTGCTGTCCGTCCTCGCGACCGGAGCCCTGCTCACGCTCGCTCCGCGCTGGAGTACGGCGCTCCGGCGGCGTCGCGTGCCTCCGCGTCTCGCCGAGGCGTTCGCCGCGGCCGCGGCGGCGCAGGCCGTGTGTGCGCCGGTGGTCGCCCTGCTCTCGGCCCGGGTGAGTCTGGTGGCGGTGCCGTGCAATCTGCTCGCGGAGTTCGCGGTGGCGCCGGCCACGGTGCTGGGGTTCGGAACGCTGGCGACGGCGTCCGTGGCGATGCCCGTGGCCGAAGTCCTGGCATGGTGCGCGAGTTGGCCCGCCCGGTGGATCGCGGACATCGCGCGCACGGGGGCGGCCCTGCCCGGCGGGGGAGTGGACTGGCCGGGCAGTTGGACGGGCGCCCTGCTGCTGGCCCTCGTGACGGTGGTCGTCGTGGTCGTCGGTCGGCGGCTGCTGGGACATCCGTTGCTGAGCGGTGCCTGCGCGGTGCTGTTCCTGCTGGTCGTGGTGCAGCCACCGCCGCTCACCAGGGTGATCACGGGGTGGCCGCCACCCGGCTGGCGGTTCGTGATGTGTGACGTGGGGCAGGGCGACGCCACGGTGCTCGCGGCGGGCGACGGCAGCGCGGTGGTGGTGGACGCCGGGCCCGACCCGGTGTCGGCCGACCGCTGTCTGAGCACGCTCGGCGTCACCAGAATCCCCCTCGTCGTTCTGACGCACTTCCACGCCGACCATGTCGCGGGGCTGCCGGGCGTGCTTCACGGGCGTTCGGTGGGCGCGATCGAGACGACCGGCTTCGAAGAGCCGCTGGACCAGGCCGAGTTCGTGCGCAGGGAGGCGGCCGCACGGCACATTCCCATGACGCGGGCCGTGGCGGGGGAGCAGGGGCGCACGGGAAGCCTCGACTGGCGGGTGCTGTGGCCGCCGCCGGATCCGGTCCCGACCCCGGACGGTCCGAACGACGCCAGTGTCACCCTGCTCGTACGGTCCGGGGGGCTGCGGCTGCTGTTGCTCGGTGACCTGGAACCGCCCGCGCAGCAGGCCTTGTCGAGATCGTCGGCGGCCACGGAACTGGGTGGCGTGGACGTGCTCAAGGTCGCCCATCACGGGTCGGCCTACCAGGATCCGGAGCTCATACGCAGGGTGGCTCCGCGGCTCGCGCTCATCTCGGTCGGCGGCGCCAACCCGTACGGACATCCCGCGCCGAGTACGGTCACCGCCCTGCGGGCCGGGGGTGCGGTGGTCCTGCGGACCGACGAGGACGGGGCGCTCGCGGTCACGGGTGAGGGCGAAGGGCTGAGCGTGGCGGGACACTGAATGCATGAACTCCGCACAGGCCGACGCCTACCTTCGCCGAATCGGGGCCCAGCACCCGGCATGGCCCACGTCCGATGTGCTCCGCGAGCTCCAACTGCGCCATCTGCAGACAGTGCCGTTCGAGAATCTGTCGATCCACCTCGGTGAGGAGATCGTGCTGGAGGAGAAGAGGCTGCTGGACAAGGTGGTGGGCGCTCGCAGAGGGGGCTTCTGCTACGAACTGAACGGTGCGTTCGGGGCGTTGCTCGGGACGTTGGGCTTCGATGTGACGTATCTCGCGGCCCGGGTGTACGGAGACGAGGGGAAGCCGGGGATTCCCTACGACCATCTCGCCCTGCGGGTGCGGACGGTGGACGGCGGCGACTGGCTGACCGACGTCGGGTTCGGGGCGCACAGCCACTACCCGTTGGCCTTCGGGGAGCGAGGGGAACAGCCGGACCCCGGCGGAATGTTCCGGGTCGTGGAGTCGGGGCCGGACGCGGCCGGGGTGCGGGGTGCCGGCGGGTCGCGGGAACGCGAGGATCTCGATGTCCTCGTGGGCGACAAGCGCCAGTACCGCCTGGAGGTGCGGCCGCGCGCGCTCGGGGACTTCGTCGCGGGAGCCTGGTGGCACGGCACTTCGCCGCTGTCGCACTTCACCCGGTCACTCGTCTGTTCGCGGATCACGGAGGACGGGGAGCGGATCACGCTCAGCGGACGCAGGTTCACGCTGACGAAGGCCGACGGGACCAAGGTGGGGTCGGAACTGACCACCGACGAAGAGGTGCTGGCCGCCTATCGAGAGCGCTTCGGAATCGAACTGGACCGGGTGCCGGAGGTCAGGGGAGCTCAGTAGTTCGGGGTGAGGGGGATGGAGGCCGGGGCCGGGATGTCACTGGGGCCGACCCCGGCGTCGGCCGCGTCGGGCGTATCGGAAAATGGTCACGTGAGCGATGTGAGACATGTGCTGGTTCTTCCCGACCGTGATGCCGCGGAAGAGGCGGCGGAGGCCGTCGGTGACCGGTTCGGGCTCTTCGAGGAGCCGCAGCTCGTCCGGGACGCGTTGGCGGGCGAGGACGATGCCGAGGACGCGCAGTGGCTGGTGGTGCTGACGGACCCCGAGGCGCGGCTGAACCCGAAGGAGCTGGACGAGTTCGCGGCGGAGTGGGACGGCTGGCACGAGGAGCCGTAGCCGAGCCCGAGCCGGACACGTACGCCGAGCCCGCTGGACAGGTGCTGCGAGCCCGCCATCGATCCAGCGGCAGCGGCAGGGCCCCGGAGCCCCGAGCCGTACACCGGCAGAGGCAGTGCCGTCGAGCCCGAGCCCTAGCCCGAGCTGTACGGCGAGGGTGGGTAGGGAAAGGGGAGTGGGCCGCCGGGGTGGGGGCGGCTTGCGGCATGCGTTGTCGGTGGCGCGTGGGATGCTTTCGGTGATGGCCAAGAAGACCGCACAAGACGACCCTCTCGCCCCTGTCACGCTGGCAGTGGGCCAGGAGGATCTCCTGCTCGACCGTGCCGTGCAGGAGGTGGTTGCCGCCGCCAGGGCCGCCGACGCCGACACGGATGTACGGGACCTCGCCCCCGACCAGTTGCAGCCCGGCACGCTCGCCGAGCTGACGAGTCCCTCGCTCTTCTCCGAGCGCAAGGTCGTGGTCGTACGCAACGCGCAGGATCTGTCGGCTGACACGATCAAGGACGTCAAGGCGTATCTGGGGTCGCCCGCCGAGGAGATCACCCTGGTGCTCCTGCACGCGGGCGGGGCCAAGGGCAAGGGGCTGCTCGACGCCGCGCGCAAGGTGGGGGCGCGGGAGGTGGCGTGTCCCAAGATGACGAAGCCGGCGGACCGGCTGGCGTTCGTGCGCGGCGAGTTCCGGGCGCTGGGCCGGTCGGCCACGCCGGAGGCCTGCCAGGCGCTGGTGGACTCCATCGGAAGCGATCTGCGCGAGCTGGCGTCCGCCGTGTCGCAGCTGACCGCGGATGTCGAGGGGACGATCGACGAGGCCGTCGTCGGGCGGTACTACACCGGGCGGGCCGAGGCATCCAGCTTCACGGTGGCCGATCGCGCCGTGGAGGGGCGGGCCGCGGAGGCCTTGGAGGCGTTGCGATGGTCGCTGTCGACCGGCGTGGCTCCCGTGCTGATCACCAGCGCGCTCGCGCAAGGGGTGCGGGCGATCGGGAAGCTGTCCTCCGCGCGGGGTGGCAGGCCCGCCGACCTGGCCCGTGAGCTGGGGATGCCGCCGTGGAAGATCGATCGGGTGCGTCAGCAGATGCGGGGATGGACGCCCGACGGGGTCGCCGCGGCCCTCACGGCCGTCGCGGAGGCGGACGCCGGGGTCAAGGGCGGCGGGGACGATCCCGAGTACGCCTTGGAGAAGGCGGTCGTCGCCATCGCGCGGGCGGCTCGCTCCGGCCGGCGATAGCCGGTCCGTCCTGCTCGGAGTCAGCCGGTGTGCTCCGTCGGCCGGTCCGTCCCGGCCGGTCCGTCATGGTCGGCGACAGCCCGTCTGTTCTGGTTCGGGTTCCTGCCTAGTGCCGCCGCCGGACGACAGGGGTACCGCGTACCGAAGGTCCCGGCATACCGAAGGCCCCGCTCGTTCTCCCGGGGAAGGGAGGCGGCGGGGCCTTCGGTTCGAGCTGGTGGATTCACGCCCGCGTGGCGAACGCAGATCGTGCGTGAATCCGGGGTGTCGGTCGGGAGCGGGAGAGAGGGCCTGCTCGGGTCCGGCCGACGGTCAAGTCAGGGGTCGAGTCCGGAAGGACTCAGCCGACTCAGCCCTTGAGGGCGGCGACCTTCGAAGCAAGCGCCGACTTCTTGTTGGCGGCCTGGTTCTTGTGGATGACGCCCTTCGAGACAGCCTTGTCGAGGGCGCGCGACGCGGCGCGCGTGTACTCGGTGGCCTTCTCGACGTCACCCGCGGCAGACGCCTCGCGGGCCTTGCGGATCGCGGTCTTCAGGGAAGACTTGACGGCCTTGTTGCGCAGCCGGGCCTTCTCGTTGGTCTTGATCCGCTTGATCTGGGACTTGATGTTCGCCACGAATGAGCCTTTACAGGTTCAGGCGCGCGAGACAGCACGTCTCACTCGCCGTTTGATTTTCTTGGGTGCGTCTCCTGCTGAGAGGGCACGAGACACAGCTACCCAGGCTACCAGTCCCCGTACGACCGCCCCAAACCGGCCGCCCTCCCCTTTGTCCGCGGGCCCCGAACCGGTTGCGGACGTCCCGCTCATGCGGCCCAAACCGGTCGCAGCTCCCCGCGCGTGGGACCATGGAACCTACGTATCGATCCGACCCGAGGCGACAGGCGCCTCAAGAGACAGGACCCTGCGTGCCCGCGACCCCTAACAATGTGCCCGAGCCGAGCCGTACCGACCCGGCTCTGATCCGCAACTTCTGCATCATCGCGCACATCGACCACGGCAAGTCCACGCTCGCCGACCGCATGCTCCAGCTGACCGGGGTGGTGGACCCGCGGCAGATGCGAGCTCAGTACCTCGACCGTATGGACATCGAGCGCGAGCGTGGCATCACGATCAAGTCCCAGGCGGTCCGGCTGCCCTGGGCGTCCACCGAGGACCCGGGCAAGACCCACATCCTCAACATGATCGACACCCCCGGGCACGTCGACTTCACGTACGAGGTGTCCCGGTCCCTCGCGGCCTGCGAGGGCACGGTTCTGCTGGTCGACGCGGCCCAGGGCATCGAGGCGCAGACTCTCGCCAACCTCTACCTGGCGATGGAGAACGACCTCAAGATCATCCCCGTACTGAACAAGATCGACCTGCCGGCCGCCCAGCCGGAGAAGTTCTCCGAGGAGCTCGCCAACCTCATCGGGTGCGACCCCGAGGACGTGCTGAAGGTCTCCGCCAAGACCGGCCTGGGTGTCGAGGCGCTGCTCGACAGGGTCGTCGCGGAGATCCCCGCCCCGGTCGGCGTCCAGGACGCCCCCGCCCGCGCGATGATCTTCGACTCGGTCTACGACTCCTACCGTGGTGTCGTGACGTACGTACGTGTCATCGACGGACAGCTCAACAAGCGTGAGCGCATCCGGATGATGTCCACCGGCGCCACGCACGAGCTGCTGGAGATCGGCGTCTCGGCCCCCGAGATGAAGTCGGCCGACGGGCTCGGTGTCGGTGAGGTGGGTTATCTCATCACCGGCGTGAAGGACGTCCGCCAGTCCAAGGTCGGTGACACGATCACCACCCTGCACAAGGGTGCGACCGAGGCGCTCGGCGGGTACAAGGACCCCAGGCCCATGGTCTTCTCCGGCCTGTATCCGCTGGACGGGTCCGACTACCCCGAGCTGCGCGACGCCCTGGACAAGCTCCAGCTGAACGACGCCGCTCTGGTGTACGAGCCGGAGACCTCGGCGGCGCTGGGCTTCGGCTTCCGCGTCGGTTTCCTCGGTCTGCTGCACCTCGACGTGATCCGTGAGCGCCTGGAGCGCGAGTTCGGGCTCGACCTGATCGCGACCGCGCCGAACGTGGTCTACCGCGTCGAGATGGAGGACCGCAGCGAGCACATCGTCACCAACCCGAGCGAGTTCCCCGAGGGCAAGATCGACAAGGTGTACGAGCCTGTCGTGCGGGCGACCATCCTCGCGCCCTCGGAGTTCATCGGCTCGATCATGGAGCTGTGCCAGACCCGGCGCGGCACCCTGCTCGGCATGGACTACCTCTCCGAGGACCGGGTCGAGATCCGCTACACCCTGCCGCTCGCGGAGATCGTCTTCGACTTCTTCGACCAGCTCAAGTCCAAGACCCGCGGCTATGCCTCGCTGGACTACGAGCCCACCGGCGAGCAGGCCTCCAGCCTGGTCAAGGTCGACATCCTGCTGCACGGCGACAAGGTCGACGCCTTCTCGGCGGTCACGCACAAGGACCAGGCGTACGCGTACGGGGTCCGGCTGGTCGCGAAGCTGCGCGAGCTGATCCCGCGGCAGGCCTTCGAGGTGCCCATCCAGGCGGCCATCGGCTCCCGCGTCATCGCCCGCGAGACCATTCGCGCCATCCGCAAGGACGTCCTCGCCAAGTGCTACGGCGGTGACATCTCGCGTAAGCGGAAGCTGCTGGAGAAGCAGAAGGAGGGCAAGAAGCGGATGAAGATGGTGGGCTCTGTGGAGGTTCCGCAGGAGGCCTTCATCGCCGTGCTGTCCAGCGACGACAGCGGTGGCTCGGCCAAGGGCAAGAAGTAGTCACGCCGAATGCCGTAATTCAGGGCCCGTCGCGCTTCGGCGCGGCGGGCTCTGTGCTTGTCTCCGGGTATGTCCTGGAGGAAGTGACGACCCGCCGCCTCTTACGCACCGGCCGGACGCGCTCTAGTCTGATCTCTGCTCGGTAGTTACTCGCGAGTTAAACAACAGCCGCAATTGAGCCAGCCGCACTGCCGCGGGGCCCCGGAGGATGTCGTGAGCGACACACAGACCCTGATCGAGAACCGTCCGCCGTCCGTCGCGGCCCTCTTCCTGGAACGGGTGGAGGCCACACCGGACGCCGAGGCCTACCGCTACCCGGTGGTGCCCGCCTCGGGCGCGGGCCCGGACGAGTGGAAGTCGCTGACCTGGGGGCAGGCCGCCGAGCGTGTCTTCGCCATCGCGGCCGGTCTGATCGAACTCGGCGTGCAGCCGGAGCAGCGCGTCGCGCTCGCCTCCTCGACGCGGGTCGAGTGGATCCTGGCCGACCTCGGCATCCTCTGCGCGGGCGCGGCCACCACGACCGTGTACCCGCAGACCAATGCCGAGGAGTCGGCGTTCATCCTCGCCGACTCGGCGAGCAAGGTCCTGATCGCGGAGGACGCGGCCCAGCTCGCCAAGGCCCGGGAGAAGCGCGCGGAGCTTCCCGAGCTCACGCGCGTCGTCGTCATCGACCCGGCGGGTGTGGAGAGCGACGACTGGGTCCTCACGCTCACCGAACTGGAGACGCGCGGTGCCGCGTACCTGGAGAAGCACCCCGAGCTGATCAAGGAGCACGTCGGCGCGATCACCGCCGACCAGCTCGCGACCCTCATCTACACCTCCGGCACCACGGGCCGCCCCAAGGGTGTCCGCCTGCCGCACGACAACTGGTCGTACATGGCGAAGGCGATCGCCTCGACCGGCCTGGTCGGCCAGGACGACGTCCAGTACCTGTGGCTGCCGCTCGCGCACGTCTTCGGCAAGGTCCTGACCTCCGGCCAGATCGAGGTCGGTCACGTCACCGCCGTCGACGGCCGCGTGGACAAGATCATCGAGAACCTGCCGGTGGTGCAGCCGACGTACATGGCCGCCGTGCCGCGCATCTTCGAGAAGGTCTACAACGGGGTCGCGGCCAAGGCACGGGCCGGCGGCGGCGCCAAGTACAAGATCTTCCAGTGGGCCGCCGGGGTCTCCCGCGAGTACGCGAAGGCCAGCCAGGACAACTTCCGCCGTACCGGCTCGGCCTCCGTGCCCTTCGCGCTCGGCGCCAGGCACAAGGTCGCCGACGCGCTCGTCTTCGCCAAGATCCGTGAGGCCTTCGGCGGCAACCTGCGCGCCTGTGTCTCCGGCTCCGCCGCGCTCGCGCCCGAGATCGGCTACTTCTTCGCCGGCGCCGGCATCCACATCCTGGAGGGCTACGGGCTCACCGAGTCCTCCGCCGCCTCCTTCGTGAACCCGGGCGAGGCGTACCGCACCGGCACGGTCGGCAAGCCGCTGCCCGGCACCGAGGTGCGCATCGCGGACGACGGCGAGATCCTGCTGCGCGGCCCCGGCATCATGGAGGGCTACCACGGGCTGCCCGAGAAGACCGCCGAGGTGCTCGAGGCGGACGGCTGGTTCCACACCGGCGACATCGGCGAGCTGTCCCCGGACGGCTATCTGAAGATCACCGACCGCAAGAAGGACCTCATCAAGACCTCGGGCGGAAAGTACATCGCGCCCGCCGAGGTCGAGGGCCAGTTCAAGGCCGTCTGCCCGTACGTCTCCAACATCCTCGTGCACGGCGCCGACCGGAACTTCTGCACGGCGCTCATCGCGCTCGACGAGCCGTCCATCCTCGGCTGGGCCAAGGACAACGGCCTGGAGGGCAAGTCGTACGCCGAGGTCGTCGCGGCGCCCGCCACGATCGCCCTCGTCGAGGGGTATGTGAAGGAGCTCAACCAGGGTCTCCAGCGCTGGCAGACCATCAAGAAGTTCCGCCTCCTGCCCCGCGACCTGGACGTCGAGCACGGCGAGATCACCCCGAGCCTCAAGCTGAAGCGCCCGGTCGTCGAGCGGGAGTACAAGCACCTGATCGACGAGATGTACGCGGGCTCTCGCGAGGCGTAGTCCTCGGGCCGCCTGCTCGGGCCGCGTCCTCGGTCCTCGGTTTTCCGGGGCGGTGTCGTGCGGGGCTCTTCCGCGATCGAGCGGTGGAGCCCCGTGTGCTTTCGAGCGTCCGCGGCCCTTGATGTGGCTCCCGCACGTCCACCTCCGGCGTGGCTCCAGCACGTCCACCCACGGCGTGGCTCCCGTGTATCCGCCCCGCCGGGGCCGCTACGCCTCCCGCTTCCGGTGTATCTCTTTCAGCAGTTCCTCCATCTGCCGTATCTGACAGCGGAGTTCGGACACGTCCTGGAGGGTGCCGGCGGCCAGCTGCGTCTCCATCTTCCGCAGGCGGTCGGCGAGTTCGTCGAACTGCCTCTGGTCGCGTGCGAGCAGGCGCTCCAGTTGCCGGGTCTTGCGGTGCAGGTCGAGGAAGACGGTGACCTTGGCGCGCAGGACCCACGGGTCGAACGGTTTCGTCAGATAGTCGGCGGCCCCGGTCGCGTACCCGCGGAAGGCGTAGCCCGCTTCGGCGTCCGTGCCCGTCAGGAAGATGATGGGCACGTCCTTGGTCTGGTCGAGCCTCTTGATGTTCGCGGCCGTCTCGAATCCGTCCATGCCCGGCATCCGGATGTCGAGCAGGACGACCGCGAACCGCTGCCGCAACAGCGCCTTCATCGCCTCCTCGCCCGAACGCGCCCGCACCAGCGGCTCGTTGAGGGACCCCAGGACGGCCTCCAGCGCGATCAGGTTGTCCTCCATGTCGTCGACGAGGAGGATGCTCGCGCGCTCGCCGGTCGTTGCCTCAGCGCTCATGACGACGGTGCCTCACAGGGTCTCGATGCCCTCGCGGCCGTTCTGCGTACAGGACGGGCATGCCCACCCGGCCGAGCACCTGGGTGAGCGCGAAGACAGTGCGGATGTCGTCGTCGACGATCAACGCCCGTCGTCCCGGCAGGACATGACCGGGCCGGTCGCATTTCCAGGCTTCCAGTTCCGTGGGAGCCGGCCAGGCGTCGTCGGTGTCGTGGGCGGGGTAGGGCTCGCCGCGGGGGCCAGGGCGTCCAGCGGCTGGTTCACGTCATCGACGCGGGTCGCCCACTTGCCCTGGCCGGGACCGGCCGCCAGCCGCTCGTCGAGCCGCCCGTGCCGCACCGGTTCCCCGCGGACCCGCTGCACCGCGGAGTCGAAGTGGGAGCTCCGGTCCATGATCTGGTTGAACAGGGCGCTCAGTTCGGCGACCGGCCCGTGCCCCGCCGTGGGCACTCTGCCGAAGTCGCCGTCCCGTGCCGCGGTCATCGCGGTGAGCGGGGGGCGCAGGTCCGATGCTCGAATCTGTCCGTCTTCGAGCACATGCATACCACTGTTCTCACTCATGACGGCCCACTTCGGTGACTCGGTGCTTATGGGCGCCGCCAGTCTGTCACCCTGTCCGCATCGTCCGAGGTGTATTCGTCCGAACTGCCCAGGGAGCCGCACAGTGGGGGCCATTCCGACGCAACGGGAGTCCATGGCGTGCGCCCCGGACGCGCCCGCGCATCACCGCGCCGGCCAGGACGCCGTCGCCCTTACGTCGTTGCCGGGCACTCCGCTCGCCCCCGGGGCCGCCCGCAGGTTCCTTTTCGACACGCTCGTGAGCTGGGCCGAACTGGCCCTGCCCGGCACCGAGATCATCGACGACCGGCTCACCGAGGACGCCGCGGTGGTGGTCAGCGAGCTCGTCACCAACGCCGTCGTGCACGCGGGCACCGACGTCGAGCTGCTGTGCCGTCTGGAGAACCCGGCCGACGGCTCGTCCGGCCCGCTGGTCGTCGAGGTCTCCGACCAGCACCCCTCCCGCGCCATACGGGACGACAGCGCCGAACGCTCCTACGGAACACCGGAGTACGGGCGCGGTCTGGGTCTCGTCTCCGCGCTCTCCGAGGCCTGGGGGATCACCTACCGCCCGGGCGTCAAGACGGTGTGGGCGCGGCTGCTGACCGACGGGAGCGCGGGGGCCCTGCCCGGGGCGGACACGTTCGCGGACGGCCTGCACCGGACGAGTGGATTCGCGGACGACCTGCACGGATCCGGTGGGTTCGCGGACGCCGACGGCCTGCCTCGGGCCGGTGGATTCGCGGACCCCGACGGCCTCACCGGGATGGGCGGGTTCCCCGAAGCCGACGGGCTCACGGGCGCCGTGGACGGGGCGGACCCGGCCAGGACCGTCGGGTACGCCGAGGGGCGTGCCCCGGGGTTCCGGCCGAGGACCGGCGCCGGGTTCCACTCCGCGATATCCGCCCCCGGGGCGACGCGGAGTACCGCGCAGGGCCACGACTGGCTCGACCGCGGAGCCCTCTCCTTTCTCGCCGAGGCCTCCGACCTGCTCGCCGGGCAGCTCGACGAGGACCTGGTCGCCGCGCTCGCCGGGCAGCTCCTCGTGCCGCGCCTCGCCGACTGGTGCGCCGTGTGGCTGGAGGACGAGGCCACCGACCGGGCGGGCGGTCTCGGCCTCGCCCTCGGACCCCGGCTGGCCCGCGTCTGGCACGGCAGCGAGAACCTCATCGAGGGGCTGCGCCGCTCCCTGGAGAAGGACCCGCCGCGGCTGCCCGACGCGGTGCGGTCCCGGGCCGTCCCGGTGCCCTGGCCCGGCGAGGCGCTGGGCACGCGCGGCGCGAGCGGCGCGGCGCTGGCGTACCGGCTGATCGCGGGCGGCCGGCCGCTGGGCACGCTCGTCATCGGGCGCGCCGGACTGCCCGCCTTCCCCGACGAGGTCACCGGGCTCGTCGAGGACCTCAGCCGCCGTATCGCCCTCGCCATCGGCGCGGCCCGCCAGTACGCGCGCCAGGCCACCATCAGCCGGGTCCTGCAGCGCGGACTGCTGCCGGGCGCGGTCGCCGAGATCCCCGGGGTGCACAGCGCCCTCGTCTACGAGCCGCTCGACAAGGGCGGGCCCAGCGGCGACTTCTACGACGTGTTCCCGGCCGGCGACGGACGCTGGTGCTTCGCCGTCGGCGACGTCCAGGGCAAAGGACCCGAGGCCGCCGTCGTGATCGGTCTGGCCCGGCCCTGGCTGCGGCTGCTGGCCCGCGAGGGCTACGACGTCGCGGACGTCCTCGACCGGCTCAACCAGCTCCTCCTGGACGACGCGACGGAAGCCGCGGACGCTGCGGCCCGCGCGCTCGTGGCCGCGGGCGGACCCGGGCTCGGCACCGACCTCGGCCCGCAGACGCGGTTCCTGTCCATGCTGTACGGCGAGCTGGTCCCCTTCGACGGCGGAGTGCGCTGCACCCTGGCCTCGGCCGGGCATCCGCTGCCGCTGCTGCTGGACCCCGCCGGTGACGTACGGGAAGTGGCCCGGCCGCAGACCCTGCTCGGCGTCTTCGAGGACCCCGAATACACCTCCGAGTCCTTCGATCTGTACCCCGGTGACACCCTGCTGTGCGTCACCGACGGTGTGACGGAGCGGCGCGACGGCTCCCGCCAGTTCGACGACGACGACGGTCTCGCGCAGGCCCTCGCGGGCTGCGCCGGCCTCAACGCCGAGCTGATCGCCGAACGGATCCGCGCGCTGGTCCACGCGTTCGGCACCCGCCCGCCGGAGGACGACATGGCCCTGCTGGTGTTGCAGGCCGACTAGCGGGCCCGCCGCCGCCCCGGGGACTCCGGACCCCGTCAGGCGTGTGCGGTGGCCCACCCTCGCCCCGGCGGGGGCACGCCCCCGGCCCGCGCCGGACACGTCCACCCCGGCCGTGCTGGACAATGGAACGCATGCCTTCCGCACTTCCCGACGGTGAGCCCGTCCCCGACGACGGGGCGCTGCCCGCGCACGCCCTGGCCGGGGCCGCCGAGCGGCCCCTCGGGTTCTACCTCCACGTGCCGTACTGCGCGACCCGCTGCGGCTACTGCGACTTCAACACCTACACGGCGACCGAGCTGCGGGGCACCGGCGGCGTGCTCGCCTCCCGCGACAACTACGCGGACACCCTGATCGACGAGGTCCGCCTCGCCCGCAAGGTGCTTGGCGACGACCCGCGCCCCGTCCGCACGGTCTTCGTCGGAGGCGGTACGCCAACGCTGCTGGCCGCCGCCGATCTCGTACGGATGCTGGGGGCGATCCGGGACGAGTTCGGGCTCGCGGACGACGCGGAGATCACGACGGAGGCGAACCCGGAGTCGGTCGACCCGGAGTACCTCGCGACGCTGCGCGCCGGCGGCTTCAACCGTGTCTCCTTCGGCATGCAGAGTGCCCGGCAGCACGTCCTGAAGGTGCTCGACCGCACGCACACCCCCGGCCGCCCGGAGGCCTGTGTCGCCGAGGCCCGGGCGGCCGGCTTCGCACATGTGAACCTTGATCTGATCTACGGCACGCCGGGCGAGTCGGACGACGACTGGCGGGCATCGCTCGAAGCGGCCCTCGGCGCCGGTCCCGACCACATCTCCGCGTACGCGCTCATCGTCGAGGAGGGCACCCAGCTCGCGCGCCGCATCCGCCGCGGCGAGGTCCCGATGACCGACGACGACGTGCACGCGGACCGCTACCTGATCGCGGACGAGGTGATGTCGGCGGCGGGCTTCGACTGGTACGAGGTGTCGAACTGGGCCACCTCCGAGGCCGGCCGCTGTCTGCACAACGAGCTGTACTGGCGCGGCGCCGACTGGTGGGGAGCGGGCCCCGGCGCGCACAGCCACGTCGGCGGCGTTCGCTGGTGGAACGTGAAACATCCCGGGGCGTACGCGTCCGCACTGGCCTCGGGCCGCTCGCCGGGCGCCGGGCGCGAACTGCTCTCCGACGAGGACCGCCGGGTCGAGCGCATCCTCCTCGAACTGCGGCTGCGCGAGGGCTGCCCGCTCTCCCTGCTCCGCCCCGACGGGCTCGCGGCCTCCCGCCGCGCGCTGTCCGACGGGCTCCTCGAAGCCGGTCCGTACGACGCAGGTCGCGCCGTTCTCACCCTGCGCGGGCGACTGCTCGCGGACGCCGTCGTCCGGGATCTGGTGGACTGAACGCCTGGTCACGTACAGTCCGCGGCCATGATCGCTGGTAAGTGTCCGGCCGAGGACGCGACCGTCCTGCGGTACGGACTGCGCAGGCTCCTGTTCGGACTGCCGCTCGGGACGGCGAACCTCGGGGTCGGCGGGATGGGGTGCTGGATCGCCGCGGACAGCGGCGGTATCGGCCTCGCGTGGATCCTGGCCGGCCCCCTGATGGCGGTGGGCCTCGGCGGGGTGTTCCTGCTCGTCTCCCGCTGGCGGGCCCGCCACTGGATCACCGCCTTCGACGCGACCGGCTTCTGGTGGATGCGCGGCAAGGAGGTCGCGCTGATCCGCTGGGACTCGCTGACCGGGGCGGGCATCTACTGGGCGAGAAGCCCCAAGGACTTCATCCGCACGGTCGAGCTGTGCCCGCGGGACGAGATCGACCGCGACGACCCGCTGCTGTGGAGGTTCGTCCGCGACACGGACCCGCTCCGGCCGGATCTGCCCCGGCTCCGGTACCGCGTCGACGTCGGCGAATCCACCAGGCGTACGTGAAGGCGCTTCTGCGGTGGGCACCCGAGCTGTGGTTCGGCTACAAGGAGCAGCCGGTTTCGTACCGGGGGCAGCCGGACGAGACGGGCCGCCCTCGGCCCCGATGACGCCGACGGACTTCGCGTCACTCCGGCGCTGTGACGAAGTCGATCAGTTCCTCCACCCGGCCCAGGAGTTCCGGCTCCAGGTCCTTGTAGGAGTGCACCCGGGACAGGATGTGCTGCCAGGCCGCGCCGGTGTTCTCCGGCCAGCCCAGGGCCCGGCACACGCCCGTCTTCCAGTCCTGGCCGCGCGGGACCCTCGGCCAGCCCGGGATGCCCACGGAGGACGGCTTCACGGCCTCCCAGATGTCGATGTACGGGTGACCCAGCACCAGGGCGTGGTCGCTCGTGACCGCCTCGGCGATCCGGGACTCCTTCGAACCCGGGACCAGGTGGTCGACGAGGACGCCGAGCCGGGCGTCCGGGCCCGGGTCGAACGCGGCGACGATCGCCGGGAGGTCGTCGACGCCCTCCAGGTACTCCACGACGACGCCCTCGACGCGCAGGTCGTCGCCCCACACCCGCTCGACCAGTTCGGCGTCGTGGCGGCCCTCGACGTAGATGCGCCCGGCCCGCGCGACCCGGGCGCGGGCGCCGGGCACCGCCACCGAGCCGGAAGCCGTACGGCTGGGACGCACGGGTGCCCCGGCCGTCGGGCGCACCAGCGTCACCACCCTGCCCTCCAGGAGGAAGCCGCGCGGCTCCAGCGGGAACACCCGGTGCTTGCCGAAGCGGTCCTCCAGGGTCACCGTGCCCGCCTCGCAGCGGATCACCGCACCGCAGAAGCCGGTGCCGGGTTCCTCGACGACCAGGCCCGGGTCCGCCGGGACCTCGGGCACGGGCTGGGGCTTCTTCCACGGCGGGGTCAGGTCCGGAGAGTACTGGCGCATTCGGATGACGATAGGAGAAGCGGCGGGCGAGCGGTGTGCTGATCCCTACGACACGCCGAAGCGCGTCGCCAGCTGCTCCCGCTGCGCCCTGACGAACGCCGCGTCCACCGCCGCCCCGTGCCCCGGCACGTACACCGCGTCCTCCCCACCCAGGTCCACCAGCCGGTCCAGGGCGGCAGGCCAGTGCGACGGTACGGCGTCCGGGCCCGCCTGGGGTTCGCCGGACTCCTCCACCAGATCGCCGCAGAAGACGATCTCGGGCGACGTGAGCGACGCGGGCGGCGGGAGCGACGCGCGCGACGCGGGCCGGGCGGGCGGTGCGGGCGGTGCGGGCGATCCCGGTGGCTCCGCCGGCGAGGGTGGCCCGGGCGCGCCGGGGATCAGGACCGCCAGGTCGTGGCCCGTGTGCCCCGGGCCGACGTTCGCCAGCAGCACCTGGAGCCCGCCGCCCAGGTCGAGGGTCCACTCGCCGCTCACGGAGTGCCGGGGAGCGACCAGCAGGTCCGCCGCCTCGGCCGCCGCGTCCGGGTCGAGACCGTTGCGCACGGCGTCCGCGCGCAGCTCCTCGCGCTCGTGGGCGAAGACCGCGTCCAGCCCGACCGCGCCGAAGACCTCCACGTCCGTGAACGCCGCCGCGCCGAAGATGTGATCGAAATGCGGATGGGTCAGTGCGAGGTGCGTCACTCGGCGCTCCGGCCCGAGGAGCCGTTCGGCCTCGGCGCGCAGCCACGCGCCCTCCGCGAGGCTCGACCCCGCGTCGATCATCAGGGCCGCGCCCTCGCCGACGACGAGCCCGACCGTGCAGTCCCAGTCCGGAAGTCGCCGCCGCCCGACCCGGGGTGCCACCCTTTCCCACCCCAGCTCTTCCCAAGTCAGCCTCATACGGCGACGCTAGCGGTGACCGGGTGCCGCGCACGACATCGCAGGCCCGCCCTTGCCGGGGTCGTGCCCCACCGCCGTACACTGGGCCGGGGAACGTTGGCACTCGCGTGCGCTGAGTGCCAGGCGAAAGCCACGAAGGCCACGAAGACCATCGAGTCGACTTCTGGAGGTGTGCGCGATGCTCAGTGAACGCAGGCTCGAGGTGCTGCGCGCCATCGTCCAGGACTATGTCGGCACCGAGGAACCGGTCGGTTCCAAGGCGCTCACCGAGCGGCACCGGCTCGGCGTGTCGCCGGCGACCGTCCGCAACGACATGGCCGCCCTTGAGGACGAGGGCTACATCGCCCAGCCGCACACCAGCGCCGGGCGCATCCCCACGGACAAGGGGTACCGGCTCTTCGTCGACAAGCTCGCCGGAGTCAAGCCGATGACCGCGCCCGAGCGGCGGGCCATCCAGAACTTCCTGGACGGTGCCGTCGACCTCGACGACGTCGTCGGGCGGACCGTGCGGCTGCTCGCGCAGCTCACCCGGCAGGTCGCCGTCGTGCAGTACCCCTCGCTGACCCGCTCGACCGTGCGCCATGTGGAGCTGCTGTCGCTCGCCCCCGCGCGGGTGATGCTCGTGCTGATCACGGACACCGGCCGGGTCGAGCAGCGCATGATCAACTCTCCCGCGCCGTTCGGTGAGACGTCGCTCGCGGATCTGCGGGCCCGGCTCAACAGCAGGGTCGCGGGGCGCCCCTTCGCGGACGTCCCGCAGCTCGTGCAGGACCTCCCGGACGCCTTCGAGGCGGAGGACCGGGGTACGGTCTCGACAGTGCTCTCCACTCTGCTGGAGACACTCGTCGAGGAGACCGAGGAGCGGCTGATGATCGGCGGTACCGCCAATCTCACCCGTTTCGGACATGACTTCCCTCTCACCATCCGGCCGGTGCTCGAAGCGCTGGAGGAGCAGGTTGTGCTCCTCAAGTTGCTTGGAGAGGCCGGGGATTCGAGCATGACCGTGCGAATCGGGCACGAGAACGCGTATGAGGGACTCAACTCCACGTCCGTGGTCTCCGTCGGCTACGGTTCGGGCGGCGAGGCAGTAGCCAAACTCGGCGTGGTCGGCCCGACCCGCATGGATTACCCGGGAACGATGGGAGCGGTACGAGCGGTGGCACGGTACGTCGGACAGATCCTGGCGGAGTCCTGAGTGGCCACGGACTACTACGCCGTACTCGGCGTGCGCCGCGACGCGTCCCAGGACGAGATCAAGAAGGCGTTCCGGAGGCTCGCTCGCGAGCTGCACCCGGACGTCAATCCCGATCCGAAGACGCAGGAGCGCTTCAAGGAGATCAACGCCGCGTACGAGGTGTTGTCGGACCCGCAGAAGAAGCAGGTCTACGACCTCGGCGGTGACCCGCTGTCCCAGCAGGGCGGCGCCGCCGGCGGCTTCGGCGCGGGCGGCTTCGGGAACTTCTCGGACATCATGGACGCTTTCTTCGGCACGGCGTCGCAGCGCGGACCGCGCTCGCGCACCCGCCGGGGCCAGGACGCCATGATCCGGCTGGAGATCGAGCTGGACGAGGCGGCCTTCGGCACCACGAAGGACATCCAGGTCGACACGGCCGTCGTCTGCGCCACCTGCAACGGCGAGGGTGCCGCGCCCGGCACCGCCGCGCAGACCTGTGACATGTGCCGCGGTCGCGGCGAGGTGTCCCAGGTCACGCGGTCCTTCCTCGGCCAGGTCATGACCTCGCGGCCGTGTCCGCAGTGCCAGGGCTTCGGCACCGTGGTCCCGACCCCGTGCCCCGAGTGCGCGGGCGACGGCCGGGTCCGGTCCCGTCGCACCCTCACGGTCAAGATCCCGGCCGGTGTGGACAACGGCACACGGATCCAGCTCGCGGGCGAGGGCGAGGTCGGCCCCGGCGGCGGCCCCGCCGGTGACCTGTACGTCGAGATCCACGAGCTGCCGCACTCGACCTTCCAGCGGAGGGGCGACGACCTGCACTGCACGGTCACCATCCCGATGACCGCGGCGTCCCTCGGCACGAAGGTGCCGCTGGAGACCCTCGACGGCATGGAGGAGGTCGACATCCGTCCGGGCACCCAGTCCGGTCAGTCGATCCCGCTGCACGGCCGGGGTGTCACCCACCTGCGCGGCGGCGGCCGCGGCGACCTCATCGTGCACGTCGAGGTCACCACGCCGACCAAGCTCGACGCGGAGCAGGAGCGGGTGCTGCGCGAGCTCGCCGTACTGCGCGGCGAGGAGCGGCCCACCGGTCAGTTCCAGCCTGGTCAGCAGGGGCTCTTCTCGCGCCTGAAGGACGCCTTCAACGGTCGCTGACCCAAGCGCGGCGCGGGGTGGTAATGCCACCCCGTGCCCGCCCATCCCGGTGGTCCCTGCCGGGCGGACGGCCGGATTCGGACTTGTACTGAGGACGTGACAACATGCCGTCATGTCCTCCGCACTGACCGATCTCTTCCCTCACCCGATCGTGCAGGCCCCCATGGCGGGCGGCGTTTCCGTCCCCCAGCTCGCGGCCGCCGTGTCCGAGGCGGGCGGGCTGGGATTCCTCGCCGCCGGGTACAAGACCGCCGACGGTATGTACCAGGAGATCAAGCAGCTGCGCGGGCTGACCGGACGTCCCTTCGGCGTCAATCTGTTCATGCCACAGCCCGAGTACGCCGGCGCAGGCACCGGCTCCACCGGAGCGTCCGGCGCCGCGCTGCCTTCCGCCGCCGCGGTCACGGTCTACGCCAACCAGCTCGCGGGTGAGGCCGCCTGGTACGAGACCGAGCTCGGCGATCCGGACAGCGGCCGCGACGACGGCTACGACGCCAAGCTCGCGGTCCTCCTCGACAACCCGGTGGCCGTGGTCTCCTTCCACTTCGGCGTGCCGAGCCAGGACGTGCTGGACTCCCTGCGCCGCGCCGGCACGCTCACCCTGGTCACCGCGACCACGGCCGAGGAAGCCCTCGCCGTGCAGCTGGCGGGCGCCGCCGCCGTCATCGTGCAGGGCATCGAGGCCGGCGGACACCAGGGCACCCACCGCGACAACCCGGAGACGGACGGCACGGGCATCGGGCTGCTCTCCCTGATCGCACAGGTCCGCGAGACGGTGCAGATCCCGATCGTCGCGGCCGGCGGCATCATGCGCGGCAGCCAGATCGCCGCCGCCCTCGCCGCGGGCGCGAACGCGGCCCAGCTCGGCACGGCGTTCCTCGCCACCCCCGAGTCCGGCGCGAACGCCGTGCACAAGGAGGCGCTGACCAACCCCCTCTTCGTCCGCACGGAACTCACGCGCGCGTTCTCCGGGCGGCCGGCGCGCGGGCTGGCCAACCGCTTCATGCGCGAGCACGGCCCGTACGCCCCCGCCGCCTACCCCGAGATCCACCACCTGACCTCGCCGCTGCGCAAGGCGGCCGCCAAGGCGGGCGACGCGCAGGGCATGGCGCTGTGGGCGGGACAGGGCCACCGCATGGCGCGCGACCTGCCCGCCGGGCAGCTGGTGGAGATACTGAACGCCGAGATCGCCGCCGCCAAGACAGCGTTGTCGGCAACCGACGAGATCCCGGAAGAGGGTGCGGCCCGATGACGGCACCGGTGTTCCTGGTCGACCACTTCGACGCGGGCGGCGGCGGACGCTACGTCCTCGACGGCGCCGAGGGACGGCACGCCGTCTCCGTGAAACGGCTGCGACCCGGCGAGGACGTCGTACTCACCGACGGGGCCGGGCGCTGGGCGGACTGCGTCGTCCTCGACACCGAGGGCAAGGACCGGCTGATCGTGAAGATGGACTCGGTGGCGGAGGAACCGGCCGAGGAGCCGCGCATCACCGTCGTCCAGGCCCTGCCCAAGGGCGACCGGGGGGAGCTGGCCGTCGAGACCATGACCGAGACCGGCGTCGACGCGATCGTCCCCTGGGCCGCCTCCCGCTGCATCACCCAGTGGAAGGGCGACCGGGGCCTGAAGGCGCTCACCAAGTGGCGCGCCACCGCCCGGGAGGCCGGCAAGCAGTCCCGCCGGGTGCGCTTCCCGGAGGTCGCGGACGCGATGACGACCAAGCAGGTTGCCGCACTTCTCGCCAAAGCCGATCTCGCCGCCGTACTCCACGAGGACACCGAACTCGGCACCGAGCCGTTCGCGACGGCCGGCCTGCCCGGTTCCGGGGAGATCGTCCTGGTGGTCGGCCCCGAGGGCGGGATCTCCCCGGAAGAGGTCGCGCTCTTCACCGAGGCGGGCGCGAAGATGTTCCACCTGGGGCGTACGGTGCTGCGTACGTCGACGGCCGGGACCGTGGCCACGGCACTGCTGCTGGCCCGCACCGGCCGCTGGTCCTGACCCGTCACCCGCACATCCAGCAGGGATTCCATGGAACTCGCCCAGGTACGGCTGCTCGTCTCCGACTTCGCCGCCTGCTACCGCTTCTACTCCGAAGTCCTCGGCCTCAAGCCCCAGTCGGGCGCGGCCAAGGGCCCGTACGAGAAGTTCAGTCCCGTCACCGGGTCGGCGGGCATCGCCCTCCAGGACCGCGCGATGATGGCCGGGGTCCTGGGCGAGCTCGGTGACGTGGTGACCGGGCACCGCTCGCTGGTGGTGCTGCGGGTGGACGACCTCGACACCTACTGCGAGCAGGTCGTCTCACGCGGCGCGACTCTGCTGCACGGCCCGGCGCCCATGACGGACCGGATGCGCGTCGCCCATCTCAAGGACCCCGAGGGGAACTTGGTGGAACTCCAGGAGTGGCAGCTGCTGCTCGGCTGACGAGCGACCCGGGGCCGTCCCGGCCACCGGGACGAGGAACTCCTTCGGGTGGTTGTGCGCCCGATGGCCGCATGCGGTCTACCGCGGTGGGCCGTGCGGTGGCACGCTGCCGTCCATGGGGGCTTTGAGGCGTATCAGGAGCCGGACGGGGCGCAGGCGGGTGCTGATGGCCGTCGGGCTGGGCGCGGCCGGCGTGTTCGGAGTGGCCGCGTGCGAGCCCGGGGACGGGCTCAGCGCCGCCACCGTGTCCTACACGACCGACCAGACGGCGACGAAAGAACTCGAACGGCGCCAGGTGGACGTGCGCTGGCTCAGCTGCACGGCGCACTACGGCGGCGCCAACAAGGTCTACACGCCCGGGAAGTCGCCCTCGCCGACGGAGAACACCGTGGCGTCCGTCGACTGCCAGGGCCAGACCGGCGACGGACGGGACATCGTCGTCAAGGGCAAGGTCACCCGCGCCGTCGACGGCGCCTGCGTACGCGGCGACCTGCGGGCCACCGTCGGCGGGAAGCAGGTGTTCCGCGTGAGCGGCCTGGGCGACTGCAACGCCACCGACGGCCCCACTCCGCCGGTCACCTACAACCCCCCGAACGGACAGCCCGACCCCACCGTCACGGTCACCGTCACGAAGACCATGTGGTGCAAGGGCGACCCCACCTGCTGGCCCGCGCAGGGCAAGTGACCTGCCAAGCCGTCCACGGATCAAGTGATCCAAACCCCTGTCGGGGCGTGCGTCCGCTGCGTAGGGTGACCGGGTGACAGAGTCCGCAGCCTCCGCGTATCTCCGGTTTCCGCATCTGCACGGCGAGTTGGTCGTCTTCACGGCCGAGGACGACATCTGGGCCGCTTCCCTCGACGGCGGCGGCCGCGCCTGGCGAATCAGCGCCGACAACGTAGCGGTGAACCATCCGCGTATCTCCCCGGACGGCACGACGGTCGCCTGGACGTCCACGCGCGACGGCGCCCCCGAGGCCCATGTCGCCTCCCTGGCGGGCGGACCCGCCAAACGGCTGACGTACTGGGGCAGTTCGAAGACCCAGGTACGCGGCTGGACCCCCGACGGACAGGTGCTCGCCCTCAGCACCCAGGGCCAGGCCAGCCTGCGCCGCACCTGGGCACGGTCCGTCCCGCTCGACGGCGGCCCCGCGACGACCCTGCCGTACGGCCCCGTCGGCGACGTCGCCCACGGCGCGCCCGGTGTCGTCCTGCTGTCCGCCCCGATGGGGCGCGAGGCGGCCTGGTGGAAGCGGTACCGCGGCGGCACGGCGGGCAAGCTGTGGATCGACCGGGACGGCGAGGGCGAGTTCGTCCGGCTGCACGAGGACATCGACGGGAACCTCGAGTACCCGTTCTGGGTGGGCGAGAGGATCGCCTTCCTGTCGGACCACGAGGACGTCGGGGCCCTGTACTCCTCCCTCGCCGACGGATCCGACCTGCGGCGCCACACGCCCCTGGACGCCTTCTACGCCCGCCACGCGGCCACCGACGGCACCCGGGTGGTGTACGCGTCCGCCGGTGAACTGTGGCTTCTCGACGACCTCGACGGCGCCGAGCCGCGCCGGCTGGACATCCGGCTCGGCGGCCAGCGCGTCGACCAGCAGCCCCACCCCGTCAGCGCCTCGCGCTGGTTCTCCGCCGCCGCGCCCGACCACACCGGACGCGGCAGCGCGATCTCCGTGCGCGGCGCCGTCCACTGGGTCACCCACCGCTCCGGACCGGCCCGCGCGCTCGCCACCGAGCAGGGCGTCCGCGCCCGGCTGCCCCGCACCTTCCGCGCCGAGGGCGAGGAGCACGTGGTCTGGGTGACGGACGCGGAGGGCGACGACGCCCTCGAATTCGCCCCCGCCACCGGCGTCGCCCCCGGAGCCACCCCGCGACGGCTCGCCGCGGGCGCGCTCGGCAGGGTCCTCGGCCTCGCCGTGGCACCCGACGGAAGCCGCGCCGCCGTCGCCTCCCACGACGGGCGCGTGCTGCTCGTCGAGCGCGAGAGCGGCGAGGTCCGCGAGGTGGACCGCAGCGAGGACGGCGAGGTCACCGGACTCGTCTTCTCGCCCGACTCCGCGTGGCTCGCCTGGTCGCACCCCGGACCGCGCCCGCTGCGCCACCTCAAGCTCGCCAACACCACCGACCTGTCGGTGACCGAGGCGACCCCGCTGCGCTTCCGGGACTACGCACCGGCGTTCACCCTCGACGGCAAGCACCTCGCGTTCCTCTCGGCGCGCGCCTTCGACCCCGTCTACGACGAGCACGTCTTCGACCTGGCGTTCGTCGGCGGCTCCCGGCCGTATCTGATCACCCTGGCCGCGACGACACCGTCCCCCTTCGGGCCGCAGCGCCACGGCAGGCCCTTCGAGGCGCCCGACAAGGACGAGACACCCGACAGCGAGGGCACCCCCAGCACCCGTATCGACCTGGACGGACTCGCCGACCGGATCGTGCCGTTCCCCGTCGAGGCCGCCCGCTACTCGACGCTGCGCGCCGCCAAGGACGGGCTGCTGTGGCTGCGCCACCCGCTGCGGGGCGTGCTCGGCTCCTCCCGCGCGACCCCGGACGGCCCGGACCCGAAGACCGAACTGGAGCGGTACGACCTCGCCCAGCAGCGCATCGAGCACCTCGCCGCCGACGCCGACCACTTCACCGTCACCGGAGACGGCAAGCGGGTCCTGCTGTGGACCGACGGCAAGCTCAAGGTCGTCCCCAGCGACCGCCGCGCCTCGAACGACGACGAGAGCGACACGAACATCACCGTCGACCTGTCGCGGGTGCGCCAGACCGTCGACCCGGCCGCCGAATGGCGCCAGATGTACGACGAGACCGGCCGCCTCATGCGGGACAACTTCTGGCGTCCCGACCTGGGCGGTGTCGACTGGGACGCGGTCCTGGAGCGGTACCGGCCGGTCCTGGAACGGGTCGCCACCCACGACGACCTCGTCGACCTGCTGTGGGAGGTGCAGGGCGAACTCGGCACCTCGCACGCCTACGTCACCCCCCGCGGCGGATGGGGCGGCGGCGACCGGGCGCAGGGGCTCCTCGGCGCGGACATCTCCCGTCACGAGGACGGCAGCTGGCGCATCGACCGGATCCTCCCCTCGGAGACCTCCGACCCGGACGCCCGGGCCCCGCTCGCCGCGCCCGGCGTCGCGGTGCGCGCCGGGGACGCGATCGTCGCGGTCGGCGGACACCCCGTGGACCCGGTGGCCGGGCCCGCGCCGCTACTCGTCGGCACGGCCGGCAAACCGGTGGAGCTGACCATCTCGCCCTCGGGCGGCGGCGATCCGCGCCACGCGGTCGTCGTACCGCTCGCCGACGAGGAGCCGCTGCGCTACCACGCGTGGGTCGCCGACCGGCGCCGCTACGTCCACGAGCAATCCGGCGGACGCCTCGGCTATCTCCACGTGCCGGACATGGTCGGCTCCGGCTGGGCGCAGCTCCACCGCGATCTGCGCATCGAGGTGGCCCGCGAAGGCCTCGTCGTGGACGTCCGGGAGAACCGCGGCGGCCACACCTCCCAGCTGGTCGTGGAGAAACTCGCCCGGCGGATCGTCGGCTGGGACCTGCCCCGCGGCCTGCGCCCCTACAGCTACCCGGAGGACGCGCCGCGCGGCCCCGTCGTCGCCGTCGCCAACGAGTTCTCCGGCTCGGACGGCGACATCGTCAACGCGGCGATCAAGGCACTCGGCATCGGACCCGTGGTCGGCACCCGCACCTGGGGTGGCGTCATCGGCATCGACAGCCGCTACCGCCTGGTCGACGGCACCTCCGTCACCCAGCCCAAGTACGCCTTCTGGCTGGAGGGTTACGAGTGGAGCGTCGAGAACCACGGCGTCGATCCCGACGTCGAGGTCGTCCAGGCCCCGCAGGACCACGCGGCCGGCCGCGACACCCAGCTCGACGAGGCGGTCAGGATCGCGCTGGCCGCGCTGGAGGAGAACCCGGCGAAGACCGCGCCCGCGCTGCCGCCGCTGTGACCCGCGCGGGCGGGCGGCGCCACGAGCCGCCCGCCCCGCCGGGCCGCTAGCATGCGGAGGTAATGATCGGCTGGCGTGAGGAGGCACACGCATGGCGCAGGAGCCGAGGCGAGCAGAGGGCGGGGAGCCGCAGGACGACTGCCTGTTCTGCAAGATCGTGGGCGGGCACATTCCGGCGACACTGGTGCGCGAGACCGACACGACCGTGGCGTTCCGCGACATCAACCCCCAGGCGCCGACCCACATCCTGGTCATCCCCAGGGTGCACTACCCGGACGCGGCCTCCCTGGCCGCCGCCGAACCCGCCGTCGCGGCGGACCTCCTGCGCGAGGCCGGCGAGGTCGCGGGCGAGGAGAAGCTGGAGAGCTACCGCGTCGTGTTCAACACGGGCAGCGGGGCCGGACAGACCGTCTTCCACGCGCACGCCCACCTCCTGGGCGGCCGCGGCATGCAGTGGCCGCCGGGATAGCCGGCCTTGTCCGCCCGTGAACTGGTGGTCCTCGGCACCGCCAGCCAGGTTCCGACCCGGCACCGCAACCACAACGGCTACCTGCTGCGCTGGGACGGCGAGGGGTTCCTCTTCGACCCGGGTGAGGGCACGCAGCGCCAGATGCTGCGTGCCGGGGCCGCCGCGCACGACGTGCACCGCATCTGCGTCACGCACTTCCACGGCGACCACTCGCTCGGACTCGGCGGGGTGATCCAGCGCATCAACCTCGACCGCGTACCGCACGAGGTGATCGCGCACTACCCGCTCTCCGGACAGCACTTCTTCGAGCGGCTGCGCTACGCCACCGCCTACCGCGAGACCGCCCGGCTGACCGAGGCGCCGGTCGCGGACGACGGTGTCCTCGCGACGACCCCCGGGTACACCCTGGAGGCCCGCAGGCTCTCCCACCCCGTCGAGTCCTTCGGGTACCGGCTGGTCGAACCGGACGGGCGGCGGATACTGCCCGAGCGGCTCGCCGAGCACGGGATCAAGGGGCCCGACGTCGGGGTGCTGCAGCGGGAGGGCTCGCTGCGGGGCGTCACCCTCGACGACGTCAGCGAGGTGCGGCGCGGACAGCGGTTCGCGTTCGTCATGGACACCCGGCTGTGCGAGGGCGTGGACGCGCTCGCCGAGGACTGCGACCTGCTCGTCATCGAGTCGACCTTCCTCGACGGCGACCACCGGCTCGCCTCGGACCACGGTCATCTGACGGCGGGTCAGGCGGGCCGGGTGGCCAAGGAAGCGGGCGTACGGCACCTCGTGCTCACCCACTTCAGCCAGCGCTACTCCGATCCCGGGGAGTTCGAACGCGAGGCCCGCGCGGCGGGGTTCGACGGGGAGCTGACGGTGGCGCACGATCTGGTGAGGGTGCCGGTCCCGAAGCGGCGGTGACGGCTCGGTCGCTCCGGGTCCGCTCGGCGCCGCTCCGATGTTTCGATGTCATGGTGTCGGGAAGGTGCCGGTTTCGGTATGCCCGGGAAGCGACCGTACGATGCTTCGATGTCCCTCCCCAAGGCTGAACTGCACCTCCACATCGAAGGCACCCTCGAACCCGAGCTGGCCTTCGCGCTCGCCGCGCGCAACGGCGTCACCCTGCCGTACGCGGACACCGAAGAGCTGCGCAAGGCCTATCTCTTCGACGACCTCCAGACGTTCCTGAACCTGTACTACGAGCTCATGGCCGTCCTGCGGACGGAAGCGGACTTCGCCGACCTGGCCGACGCCTACCTCGCCCGGGCCGCCGCGCAGGGCGTGCGGCACGCGGAGATCTTCTTCGACCCGCAGGCGCACATCGCCCGGGGCGTGCCGATGGGGACGGTCGTCGAGGGGCTGTGGCGGGCGCTCGGCCGCAGTGAGGAGACCCACGGCGTCTCCACCCAGCTGATCATGTGCTTCCTGCGCGACGAGTCCGCCGAGTCCGCCATGGACACCCTTCACGCCGCGAAGCCCTACCTCGACCGGATCGTCGGCATCGGCCTCGACTCCGCCGAGGTCGGCCACCCGCCGGTCAAGTTCCGCGCGGTGTACGAGGCGGCCGCCGAGCTCGGTCTGCGGCGCGTCGCGCACGCCGGCGAGGAGGGGCCGCCCGCGTACATCACCGAGGCCCTCGACCTCCTGGGCGTCGAGCGCATCGACCACGGGCTGCGCTGCATGGAGGACCCCGAGCTCGTCGAGCGGCTGGTCCGGGAGCGGGTGCCGCTGACGCTCTGCCCGCTGTCGAACGTACGGCTGCGCGCCGTGGACGTCCTGGCGGAGCACCCGCTGCCCGCCATGCTGGACGCCGGTCTCCTGTGCACGGTCAACTCCGACGACCCCGCGTACTTCGGCGGCTACGTCGGCGACAACTTCCACGCGGTGCGCGAGGCCCTGGGTCTCGGCGAGGAGCGGTTGCGGGAGCTGGCGCGCAACTCGTTCGAGGCGTCCTTCCTGGAGCACGACGAGGAGCGGCGCGCGCGGTACATCGCCGAGGTCGAGGCGTACGAGTTCCCTTAGCAGGGAGAGCGCCCGCCGATCCGTGTGCCGTCCGGCCGCCGGGACGGAGGGACGGAGGGACGGAGGGACGCAGGGACGGGCGGGCGTCAGACGGACACGGTCCCCGGGGCGGACGCGGCGGACGCCGCGTGCCGGGGGCCCGCCGTGGCGTACGCGTCCCGCTGGGCGTAGGCGTCCCGCTGGGCGGGCACGGCCTCCAGCCCGATCCCCGTGGCGGGGACCTTCGCGAAGGGGCTGTCCAGGGCGGGGGCCGGTGCCACGGAGATCTCCACGACGGGGACTTCCGTGACCGGGCCGCCCGCGACGGCGATGTCCGTGAACGGGCTGTCCGCGGCCGGGACCGGTGCCACGGGGGCGTTCGCGACCGGCATCTCCGGGACGGTGATCCCGACGATCTGCGTGCCGCGCCGCGGACGCAGGGCCACGAGGGTCATCGGGACGCCGACCAGCAGCAGGCCGGCCGCCAGGACGGTGCCCATCGCCGGGTAGCCGGCCCGCGCGGACAGCAGGCTGCCGGTGAGCGGGCCGCACGCGGTGCCGAGCGAGGAGGCGGAACCGACGAGGACCGCCCACCGGCCGCGCGGGTCCATGGACGCGGCGAGACCGATCACGTACGTGAGCACGACCGGGTACAGGGTGTTCCAGGCGATCTCGCCCGCCGCGAAGGACGTCAGATCGGTGGCCGCCGAGCTGAGCGCGATGCAGCCGGCGATCAGTGCCGTGCCCAGGCCGATCGGCAGCCCCGTGCCGAGCCGCGGGCCGAGGGCGCCCGCGCCGACGACCCCGAGCAGTCCGGCGCCGAGCGCCACCGCGAAGACCGCGCCGACGGTGACCTCGGTGAGGCCCGCCTGCGTCAGACCTATCCGGCCGCTCACGCCCCACAGGGCGTTCTGCGCGAGGGACCAGAAGAGCATCGCGGCGGCGAGGAGCAGCCCGGAGCGGCGGTGCGGGAGCGGACTGGCGGCACGCCGGGTGCGGGCCGCCGGCGCGTGGGCGGGAAGGCGTCCCGTCAGAGGCAGCGAGAGCAGGGACGCGCAGGCGATCGCGGCGAGCGGGACACCGTGCGCCGGGCCCAGACGCGGGATCGTCAGATACAGCGCGCCCGCGAGGGCGGAGACACCGAGCAGACCGAGCGTGGTGACCCGGTGCGGATCGCGCCGACCGGCGATCCCGGTCGCGGCGACCGTGGTGGCCGTACCGGAACCGAAGCCGCCGACGATCGCGCCGGCGACCACGAGGGGGACGGCCGACGAGAGCGCGGCGGTGCCGTAGCCGACGGCGGCGAGGAGCAGACCGGCGCGGGCGAGCCGGCGCGGGCCGAAGCGGTCGACGCGGGAGGCGAGCAGGAAGCCGGCCGAGGCCGAACTCAGCAGCAGGACACTGCCGACGGCGCCGGCCTGGGTGGCCGAGAGCGGGAGCCCCGCGTCCAGGCGACCGACGGTGGTGGGCAGCAGATACGCGGCGAGGTACCCGGCCGTGAAAAGGGCGACGAGGGGCCAGGGCGTGGTGGTGCGGGCGGACACGGGCGTTCCCAGGGCATGCGAGAGCGGCTCAAGAAGGGGGAGGGGGCGGCTGTCGACGGACAGGAACGCGCGGGGCAATTTGTATCAAGTGGGTGGCTCCGCGAAGAAGGCCGAAAGATGTGATCTGGGGCACTCTCCGGTTTGGGGGGAGAGGCCCGGGGTAGGAGCGCCGATCCTTCAGGCGCCCAGCGGGGACGGATGCCGGTGCCGTGCCACGGAGGCGAGGGCGTTTCGGCAGGTGGGGGACCGGAGCGCGTACCTGGACGCGGGGCGGGCGCGGGCCCGGAGGGGACGACACCCACCCGCACCACGGACGGCCGCCACCCCGGCGTGACCCTCGGTCCCGTCCGGCCGGTGTGGTGCACACTGGCCAGATCCGCACCACCCCAGGGAGCGCACCGTGATCGCGTCCAACGGCGAGGGACCGTACCGCCAGGCCCATGTCGACCCGCTCGCCGGGCTGCGCACGGCGAGCGACCCGCCCTGGGACGTCTACCTCACGGGCACCGTCTTCCTGGACATCATCTTCACCGGGCTCGACTCCGCCCCCGTGCGCGGCACCGAGTCCTGGGCGCGCGGCATGGGTTCGAGCCCCGGCGGCGTCGCGAACATGGCGACCGCCCTCGCCCGGCTCGGGCTGAAGACCTCCCTGGCCGCCGCCTTCGGGGACGACCACTACGGGGAGTACTGCTGGGACGCCCTGGAGCAGGGCGAGGGCATCGATCTGGCGCCGTCGCGGACGGTGCCCGGCTGGCACTCGCCGGTCACCGTGTCGATGGCGTACGAGGGCGAGCGGACCATGGTCAGCCACGGGCACGAGCCGCCCCCCGAGGAGCCCGCCCCGGACTGCCCGCCGCGCGCGCGGGCCGCCGTCGCCTCGCTGACCCCGGGAGTCCGCGCGCCCTGGATCGCGGAGGCCGCGAGCCGGGGCACCCGGATCTTCGCGGACGTCGGCTGGGACGACACCGGCCGCTGGGACCTGGCGGGCCTCGCCGATCTGGCGCACTGCGAGGCGTTCCTGCCGAACGCCGAGGAGGCCATGCGGTACACCGGCGCCGACTGCCCGCGCGCGGCGGCGCACGCGCTGGCCGAGCACGTACCGCTGGCGGTCGTCACCCTCGGTGCCGAGGGCGCCTACGCCGTGGACGGCCGCTCCGGGGAGAGCGCCGAGGTCCCGGCGATCGCCGTCGAGGCGCTGGACCCCACGGGCGCGGGAGACGTCTTCGTCGCCGGATTCGTCATGGGAACCCTGGCCGACTGGCCGCTCTCCGACCGGCTCGCCTTCGCCGGGCTGACCGCCGCGCTCTCCGTCCAGGAGTTCGGCGGATCGCTGTCGGCGCCCGGCTGGTCGGAGATCGCCGCCTGGTGGCGCCGGGTCCAGTCGGTCGACGACCAGGATCCGGCGGCCCTGCGCCGGTACGCCTTCCTGGAGGGACTGCTCCCCGAGGTCACCCGCCCCTGGCCGCTGCGGCGGGCGGTGCCGACGATCGGCTTCGGCCGCTCGGCGTGAGGCCACCGGACCGCCGGGTCCGGCCGGGAGCCCCGGATCTCCTGCGGGTCACCCGAGCGCGAGGTCGGGGGGCCGGTCGGGCGTCCGGTCGAGGGGCCGGTCGGGCGTCCGGTCGGGGCGTCGCGAGGTCACGACGTCGTGACCTCAGGAAAAGCCCTACGGCTCTGTCAGTGCCGCGACGTACGCTGGGAACCGCAAGGCTGCCCGTGTGGCAAGCGTGCCGACCGAGGAGGATACGCAGGCCTACAGAGCCGGCCCATGACTCAGACACCCACAGCTCACGACCCCGTTCAGGGGCAGGCGCGCGCGCACTTCACCGTCCCGGCCAAGCACCCCATGGTGACTGTTCTGGGTTCCGGAGACGCCCTGCTGCGCGTGATCGAGAAGGCCTTCCCGGCGGCCGACATCCACGTCCGGGGAAACGAGATCAGTGCGGTCGGCGACGCCGGTGAAGTCGCTCTCGTCCAGCGCCTGTTCGACGAGATGATGCTGGTGCTCCGCACCGGGCAGCCCATGACGGAGGACGCAGTGGAACGCTCGATCGCCATGCTCAGGGCGAGCGAGAACGGGGAGGGCGACGGCCAGGAGACTCCGGCCGAAGTGCTCACGCAGAACATCCTGTCCTCGCGAGGCCGCACCATCCGCCCCAAGACGCTCAACCAGAAGCGCTACGTCGACGCCATAGACAAGCACACCGTCGTGTTCGGCATCGGCCCCGCCGGTACCGGCAAGACGTACCTCGCCATGGCGAAGGCCGTCCAGGCGCTCCAGTCCAAGCAGGTCAACCGGATCATCCTGACCCGCCCGGCGGTCGAGGCCGGCGAGCGTCTCGGCTTCCTGCCCGGCACGCTCTACGAGAAGATCGACCCCTACCTGCGCCCGCTCTACGACGCGCTGCACGACATGCTCGACCCGGACTCGATCCCGCGGCTCATGGCGGCGGGCACGATCGAGGTCGCGCCGCTGGCTTATATGCGGGGACGCACGCTCAACGACGCCTTCATCATCCTGGACGAGGCCCAGAACACGAGCCCCGAGCAGATGAAGATGTTCCTCACCCGGCTCGGCTTCGAGTCGAAGATCGTGATCACGGGTGACGTGACGCAGGTCGACCTTCCGAGCGGCACGAAGTCGGGTCTGCGGCAGGTCCAGGACATCCTGGAGGGCCTCGACGACGTCCACTTCTCGCGGCTCACGTCCCACGATGTCGTACGGCACAAGCTGGTCGGCCGTATCGTCGACGCGTACGAGAAGTACGACAGCGAGAACGGCACCGAGAACGGCTCCCACAAGAGCCGGGGCCACAAGGGGAAGTAGACCAGCACCGCCATGTCGATCGACGTCAACAACGAATCCGGAACCGAGGTCGACGAGCAGGCGATCCTCGACATCGCCCGCTACGCGCTCGCACGGATGCGCATCCACCCGCTCTCCGAGCTCTCGGTGATCGTCGTGGACACCGACGCCATGGAGCAGCTGCACATCCAGTGGATGGACCTGCCGGGGCCGACGGACGTCATGTCCTTCCCGATGGACGAGCTGCGTCCGCCGTCGAAGGACGACGACGAGCCGCCGCAGGGGCTGCTCGGCGACATCGTGCTCTGCCCCGAGGTCGCCGAGCGCCAGGGCAAGGACGCCCCGACGGAGCACTCCATGGACGAGGAGCTCCAACTGCTCACCGTCCACGGCGTGCTGCACCTGCTCGGCTACGACCACGAGGAAGCCGACGAGAAGGCCGAGATGTTCGGTCTGCAGGCCGCCATCGTGGACGGCTGGCGCGCGGAGAAGGGCATCACGGGTCCGTCTCCGGCCCCGACCGTGTCATGAGCCCTCAGCTGGTCATCGGTGCCATCGCCCTGGTCGTCGTCGCCTGGCTCGCCGCCTGCGCGGAGGCGGGCCTCGCGCGCGTCTCCAGCTTCCGCGCCGAGGAGGCCGTGCGCAGCGGGCGGCGCGGCAGCGCCAAGCTCGCGCAGGTCGCCGCGGACCCGACGCGCTACCTGAACGTGGCGCTGCTCGCCCGCGTCGCCTGCGAGATGGCGGCCGCCGCGCTCGTCGTCTACGCCTGCCTGAAGGAGTTCGACAAGACCTGGCAGGCGCTCGCGGTCGCCATCGGCGTCATGGTCCTCGTGTCGTACGTCGCGGTCGGCGTCTCGCCGCGCACCATCGGCCGCCAGCACCCCCTGAACACCGCGACGGCGGCGGCGTACGTCCTGCTGCCGCTGGCCCGGATCATGGGCCCGATCCCCCCGCTGCTGATCCTCATCGGCAACGCGCTCACGCCGGGCAAGGGATTCAGGCGGGGCCCGTTCGCCTCCGAGGCGGAGCTGCGGGCGCTGGTCGACCTCGCCGAGAAGGAGTCCCTCATCGAGGACGAGGAGCGCCGCATGGTGCACTCCGTCTTCGAGCTCGGCGACACCCTGGTGCGCGAGGTCATGGTGCCCCGCACGGACCTCGTCGTCATCGAGCGCTACAAGACGATCCGGCAGGCCCTCACCCTGGCCCTGCGTTCGGGCTTCTCGCGCATCCCGGTCACCGGGGAGAGCGAGGACGACATCGTCGGGATGGTGTATCTCAAGGACCTGGTCCGCAAGACGCACATCAGCCGCGAGGCCGAGTCCGAGCTGGTGTCCACGGCGATGCGCCCGGCCACGTTCGTGCCCGACACCAAGAACGCGGGTGATCTGCTGCGCGAGATGCAGCAGGAGCGCAATCACGTCGCCGTCGTCATCGACGAGTACGGCGGCACGGCCGGCATCGTCACCATCGAGGACATCCTGGAGGAGATCGTCGGCGAGATCACCGACGAGTACGACCGCGAACTGCCGCCCGTCCAGAAGCTCGGCGACGACCGCTTCCGGGTGACCGCCCGCCTCGACATCGGCGACCTCGGCGAGCAGTACGGCTTCGAGGCCTACGACGACGAGGACGTGGAGACCGTCGGCGGACTGCTCGCCAAGGCACTGGGCCGGGTGCCCATCGCCGGTGCCTCCTCCGTGGTCGAACTGCCCGACGGGCGTGAACTGCGGCTGACGGCGGAAGCCGCGGCCGGCCGCCGGAACAAGATCGTCACGGTCCTCGTCGAGCCGGTCGGCCCGGCGGGGCCGCCCGGGGAGGCGAAGCCGGAGTGACCCCGCGGCAGCTGCGCGCGTTCTGCCTGTCCTTCGACGCGGCCGTCGAGGACTTCCCCTTCACCCCCGAGACCTCGGTCTTCAAGGTGCTGGGAAAGCTCTTCGCGCTGACGAACCTGGACGCGGACCCGCTCAAGGTCAATCTCAAGTGCGACCCGCAGGACGCGATCCGGCTGCGCGACCAGTACCCGGGGCTGATCCTCCCGGGCTACCACATGAACAAGCGGCACTGGAACACGGTGACCGTGGACGGCGAACTCCCGGACCGTCTGGTCCGGGAGCTCGTCGAGGATTCGTACGATCTCGTCGTCGCGGGTCTGCCGCGGGCCGAGCGCCTGCGTCTCGACCGTCCCTGACCCTCAGCGGGTCCGCGTCGCGCCGCCTCGCCCGAGTCCCGCCGCGACCAGTCCCGCCGCCGCCAGCACGACCGCCGCGTCCAGGGCGAGGACCGTGTGGACTCCGGCCAGCAGGTCGTCCGACGTGGTCGCGAGGACACCGAGGAGCGGGATGCCGACCGTGATGCCCACCTGCTGGGTGGAGGTCACCAGGCCGGTGGCCAGGCCCTGTTCCTCGTCGGGGACCCCCGAGGTGACGGTCAGGCCGTACGAGATGATCGCGCCCAGGTGGCACATGCTGGCCAGCGACACCGCGACGGTGGCGATCCAGACGGACCAGAGGTGTGTGCCCAGCGTCAGCATCGTCGCCACGAACAGCCCCTGCCCGGCCAGCGAGCCGACCAGCGTACGGCGGGCACCGAAGCGGCCGATGACCTTCGGGGCGTACACCCCGGCGACGGCCGACAGCACGCCCTGCACGCCGAACACCAGGCCGGTCTCGAAGGCGGAGAGCGCGAGGGTCTCCTGGAAGTACAGGGTCAGCACGAACACGACCGTCGACATCATCGAGAAGGTGACCAGGCCGCCCAGGTTGCCCCACGCCACCGTGCGGCGGCGCAGCATCGGGAGGCTGACCAGCGGGGCGGCGGCGCGGGACTCGACGCGGACGAAGGCGCCGAGCAGCAGCACGCCCACGACGAGAGCCGTGACGACGTCCGCGCCGCCGAAACCGCGGTCCGCCGCCGTCGACAGGGCGTAGATCAGGGCCAGCAGGGAGCCGGTGACGGTGACCGCGCCCGGGATGTCCAGACGCGGGCGGTCGGGGGTCCGGGACTCGGGCAGCAGGCCCGGGGCCAGCGGCAGCACGATCAGCGCGAACACCGACAGCAGACCCATCGTCGAACGCCAGCCGAGCACGTCCGTCAGGACGCCGCCCGCCACCATGCCGACCGTGAAGCCGAGCGACAGGAGGGTGCCCGAGATGCCGAGCGCGCGGTCACGCGCGGGGCCCTCCGGGAAGGTCGTGGTCAGCAGCGACATGCCGGCCGGGACGATCGCCGCCGCGCCCAGGCCCTGCAGGGCGCGTCCGGCCAGGAACGACGTCGGGTCCCAGGCGAAGGTCGCGAGCAGCGAGGCCGTCCCGAACAGGGCCAGTCCGGCGAGGAAGAGCCTGCGGCGGCCGAACAGATCGCCGATGCGGCCGAAGAGGAGCAGGAATCCGCCGGACGGCAGCGCGAAGGCGGTGACCGCCCACTGGAGTGCCGAGCGGCTCATGCCGAGGTCGGCGCCGAGCACGGGCAGTGCCACGTTCAGGACGGAGAAGTCCAGCGCGACCATGAACTGGGCCGCGCACAGCACGAAGAGGACGAGCCGGTCGCGCCGCGACAGCCCGCTGCCGAGGGGTGGATGGTCCTTCCCGGGAGCCGGGGGAGCCGGGGGAGCCGGGGGAGCCGGGGGAGCCGGGGGAGCCGGGGGAGCGGAGGAACTACGGGTCCGGCGGCCGTTCGTGGTGCCCGGATCGGTGCCCGGATCGGTGCCCGGATCGGTGCCCGGCGCGGTGTCGCCGGGGGTGCGGTCGGTGGACGTGGTCGTTGTCTCGGTCGCCATGGCAACAGCCTGCGGTGGCCGGAATATCCGTGGGGAGCCGGAACTTATGCTGGTGGTCGCACCACCAGCCACCGGAGGGGGACGCGTACGTGACAGGGGACGTGCTCAAGACCCATCGGCGCCCGGAACTGCGGGAGTTCCTGATGAGCCGCAGGGCGCGGGTGTCGCCGGCCGAGGCCGGTCTCCCGGACGGCGGTGCCCGCCGCCGCACCCCGGGGCTGCGCCGTGAGGAGGTCGCCGTCCTCGCGGGCGTCGGGGCCTCCTGGTACCAGTGGCTGGAGCAGGGGCGGGACATCTCCGTGTCGCCGCAGGTCCTCGACGCGGTCGCCCGCGTGCTGCGGCTCAGCAACACCGAGCGGCGCCACCTGTACACGCTGGCCGGACTGAACCCGCCCGCCCCCGAAGTCGCCCCCGGGGACCGGGACATGTGCGACGGGCTGCGGCGGCTGATCGACACGTGGATGCCGTATCCGGCGCACATCATGGACCCGTACTACAACTGCGTCATGTACAACGACGCCGCCCAGGTCGTCCTCGGCATGCGTCCCGAGAACACCCAGAACTGCATCGTCGACTTCTTCACCGACCCGCTCTACCGGGGCCGTTCGCGGACCTGGGAGCGCAACGCGCGTACCGTCGTGGCCCAGTTCCGCGCGTCGTGCGCCGCCGCGCCGGACGACGAGGGGTTCCGTGAACTGCTGGCCCGACTGACCGAGGCCAGCGCCGAGTTCGCGGAACTGTGGGAGCGGCGGGACATCGAGGACGCCGGGCAGATCCGCAAGGAGCTCGACCATCCGCTGGTGGGGCTGCTCGCCGTCGAGTCCACGGCGATGAAGGTACCGGTCCGGCCCGATCTCACGATCGTGCTGCACACGCCGCTGCCGGAGGCGAACACGGCGTCGAAGCTGGAGTGGCTGGCCTCGCCGGAGGGCCGGCGCGGGTCGATGTATCCGGTGGCCGGCTGACCCGCCGCGTCCGGTGACCCTTCGGCGGGAGCGCGCGCCGGCACTTCGTATGCTCTGGTCATGACCGACAGCAGCGCGCTCGACCCCGAGGACCGCAAGATCGTCACCCTGGCCCGTTCCGCGCGGGCCCGCAACGGTGTGCCCGAGGGGGCCGCCGTACGGGACGAGACGGGGCGTACCTACGTCGCCGGGACCGTGGAGCTGACGTCCTTGCGGCTGAGCGCCCTGCAGACCGCCGTGGCGATGGCCGTGGCGTCCGGTGCGAAGTCCCTGGAGGCGGCGGCCGTGGTGTCCGAGGCGGAGGCCGTCGCGGACGCGGACCGCGCGGCCGTACGGGATCTCGGCGGGCCCGGGACTCCGGTGCTGCTGGCCGGGCTCGACGGCGTCGTACGGCGGACGGTGACGGCGGGCTGATCAGGCTTCCCGCGCCCGGCGGCCCCACCGGCCCGCGGCCGGAACACCCGGCGCGGGCGGTGCGGCCTACGCGGGCGGTGCGGCCGGGGCCGACGGAGGCGGAGGTCCCTCAGAAGCCGAGCTTGCGCAGCTGCCGGGGGTCGCGCTGCCAGTCCTTGGCGACCTTCACATGGAGGTCGAGGTAGACCGGCGTGCCCAGCAGCGCCTCGATCTGCTTGCGGGACTTGATGCCGACGTCCTTGAGCCGCTTGCCCTTGGGGCCGATGATGATGCCCTTCTGGCTGGGGCGCTCGATGTAGACGAAGGCGTGGATGTCGAGGAGCGGCTTGTCGGCGGGGCGGTCCTCGCGCGGCAGCATCTCCTCGACCACGACGGCGATGGAGTGCGGAAGCTCGTCACGGACGCCCTCCAGGGCGGCCTCGCGGATCAGCTCCGCGATCATGACCTGCTCGGGCTCGTCCGTCAGGTCGCCCTCGGGATAGAGGGCGGGCCCCTCCGGCAACAGCGGGACGATCAGATCGGCCAGCAGACCCACCTGCGAGTCCCCCACCGCCGACACCGGAACGATCTCGGCCCACTCGAAGCCCAGCTCGCGGCCGAGCTGGTCGATCGCGATGAGCTGCTCGGCGAGCGTCTTGCTGTCGACGAGGTCGGTCTTCGTGACGATCGCGATCTTCGGCGTCTTCTTGATGGACGCCAGTTCCTTCGCGATGAAACGGTCACCCGGGCCGAGTTTCTCGTTCGCGGGCAGGCAGAAGCCGATCACGTCGACCTCGGCCCAGGTGGTGCGGACGATGTCGTTGAGCCGCTCGCCCAGCAGGGTGCGCGGTTTGTGCAGGCCAGGGGTGTCGACGAGGATCAGCTGCGCGTCGGGCCGGTGCACGATGCCCCGCACGGTGTGCCGTGTGGTCTGCGGCTGGTTCGCGGTGATCGCCACCTTCTGGCCGACCAGAGCGTTCGTGAGGGTGGACTTGCCCGCGTTGGGGCGGCCCACGAAACAGGCGAAGCCGGCGCGGTGGTTCCCCACTGCCTCGGACGGCTCGGATGACTGGTTGCGAACGCTCATGGCGCCCATTCTCCCTGATCGTCGGGCGCCCGCCGTACCAAGCTGTTCGATACCCGGGAAGCGGGCATTCCGACACTCGTGTACCGGGCGTACGGGGACCCGCGCACCGGACCTTCCGACACCGCACCAGGCGCCCCGCTTGTGAGGATTCGGAAATCACGGCGCAATGAAACACACCGGAAACGTCGGTGAACGCAACCGGAAATGCGAGCCCGTGACGCTCTGACGACGCCCCCCATCCCGTTGGAGAGACCGTGACTCTGGCCGCCCGGATCGACACCGGCGACACAGCCTGGCTGCTCGCCGCCACCGCGCTCGTCCTCCTGATGACCCCCGGCCTCGCCCTGTTCTACGGCGGCATGGTCCGGGCGAAGAGCGTCCTCAACATGCTGATGATGAGCTTCGTGTCCATCGCCCTGGTCACGGTGGTGTGGCTGACCGCCGGATACTCCCTCGCGTTCGGCGAGGACGCGTTCGGCGGGCTCATCGGCGGGCTGCGGCACGCGGGGATGGCCGGGCTCGGGCCCGACAGCGTGCAGGGCACCGTCCCCACCCTGCTCTTCGCCACCTTCCAGCTCACCTTCGCGATCATCACCGCCGCGCTGATCAGCGGGGCGATCGCCGACCGGGCGAAGTTCGGGGCGTGGCTCGTCTTCGTGCCCGCCTGGGCGCTGCTCGTATACGTTCCCGTCGCGCACTGGGTGTGGGGCCCGGGCGGCTGGATCCGCGACGGCCTCGGCGCCCTCGACTTCGCGGGCGGTATGCCGGTCGAGATCACCTCGGGTGCCTCCGGGCTCGCGCTGTGCCTGGTCCTCGGGCCGCGGCTCGGCTTCAAGAAGGACGCCATGCGGCCGCACAACCTGCCCATGGTGATGCTCGGCGCCGGTCTCCTGTGGTTCGGCTGGTTCGGTTTCAACGCCGGGTCCGCCCTCGGGGCCAACGGTCTGGCCGCCGCGGCCTTCCTCAACACCCTGGCCGCCGGCTGCACGGGCCTGCTCGGCTGGCTCCTCGTCGAGCAGCGGCGCGACGGCCACCCGACCACCCTGGGCGCCGCCTCGGGCGCGGTCGCCGGTCTGGTGGCCATCACCCCGTCCTGCGGCGTGGTGTCCCTGCTGGGCGCGCTCGCCGTCGGGCTCGCCGCCGGTGCCGTCTGCTCGTACGCGGTGAGCTGGAAGTTCCGGCTGAACTACGACGACTCGCTGGACGTCGTCGGTGTCCATCTGGTCGGCGGTGTCATCGGCACGCTGCTCATCGGGGTCTTCGCCGTCCACGAGATGACCGGCGGGGCCGAGGGGCTGCTGTACGGCGGCGGGCTCGGCCAGCTCGGCAGGCAGCTGGTCGGTGTGCTGGCCGTCGGGGCGTACGCCTTCGCCGTCACGTACGGACTCGGCAAGCTCATCGACCGGCTCATGGGCCTGCGCGCGGACGAGGAGCACGAGCAGACCGGCCTGGACCTTACGGTGCACGCCGAGAGCGCCTACGATCACGGGGTCCTGGGCCACGGCGCCCCGGTTTCGTCGTCCCTCTCCACCGCGCAGAAGGTAAAGCCCCAGGCATGAAGCTCATCACCGCGATCGTCAAGCCCCACCGACTCGACGAGGTCAAGGCGGCCCTGCAGGAGATCGGCGTGCACGGGCTGACCGTCACCGAGGCCAGCGGCTACGGGCGTCAGCGCGGGCACACCGAGGTGTACCGCGGCGCCGAGTACCGGGTCGACCTGGTCCCCAAGGTGCGCATCGAGGTCGTCGTCGAGGACGCGGACGCCGACGCGGTCATCGACGCGGTGGTGAAGGCCGCGCAGACCGGGAAGATCGGGGACGGAAAGGTGTGGTCCGTACCCGTGGAGACGGTCGTACGGGTACGGACGGGCGAACGCGGGCCCGACGCACTCTGATCGTCACCACCGCCGCGGCGAACGCGGCTCCCACCACCACGGCCACCAGCCACGGCAGCGCGAGGAACGACACCTGCGCCGACTCCCGCGTCCCGGGGGCGCTGGCCGTCAACGTCACGTCGCCCCAGTCGAGTTGAGGCGACCCGTGCCAGGGCGCGGTGAGCCGGACCCGCTGGCCCGGCAGCAGTTCCGAGGGGATGTCCGTGAGCCCGCGGGAGAGCAGGGTCCGCCCGAAGAGACCCTCTGCCCTCAGACGCACCTTCGGGTTCAGCGTCACGTTGCCCGTGTTGTGGAGGGTGTAGGAGACGGCGGCCGTGGCGGCGCCGGTGCCGGGGACCAGCGGCTGGTGGTGGGTGAGTCGGACCTTCTCCACGGCCAGCGCGGGAACCGTCGGTCCGCCGACCCGGAGATAGACACGGGCGGCGACGGCTCGTCGCACCCCGACCGCGAGGGAGCTCCCGCCCGTCTCGATCCGTTCGTCGAGCGCCACCAGCGCGCCCGGATGGTCGCCGGGTTCGGCCTTCGCCGGGACCCTCAGTGTGAACGGCACGGTGACCTTGCCGTGCGCCGGCACGGTGACCCGGGAGCGGGCCGGCCGGGCCCACGCCCCCACCCCGCGCTGCTTCTCCTTCAGCGTGCGCACGGCGAACCCGCCGTCACGGGCGGTGTTGTAGGCGTCGGCCGCGTACAGCCGGAACGTCAGGGCACGGCCGGTCTTGTTGGCGACGGTGACCTTGTCGCGGAGGGTCTGTCCGGGGTCGGCGGAGAGGTAGAAGTACGGCCGCGCGGCGATGCGCGAGGAGACGGGGTAGACCGACCAGCTGCCGTTGTCGGCCGCGTACGAGGGCGTCGCCAGGAAGGCGAGTACGGCAGGGAACAGGGTCAGGAGGAGGACATACGGCTTGCGCATGGGTGCGGACCCCCGCGGACGGCATCGGCGACGTGGGCGGACGAGGTGGACGGGCGGGTGCGCGCCCGGCCACCGGGGTGCGGATGGACCGGTCGAGTGGCGGACCGGTCAGCTGAGCGTCAGCGTGAGCACGCCGGAGTAGGAGCCGGGAGGCGTGAACTCCGGTACGTTCAGCGACAGTCCGGCGTCGACGGTGAACTCACCACCGGTGAGTGTCCCGTTGGGGGCGGACGCCAGGGTCGCTCCCGAGGTGCCGACCGTGCCGGACGAGCCGGCCTGGCAGGTGCTCGGGCTGCCGGCCTTCGTGGCGCAGGCCGGGGTCCAGCTCAGGGCACCGGCATCGATCTTCGCGCCGGGGCCGGTGAAGTCGGTGACCTTGCCGGTCAGGGACCAGCCCGCGGGTCCGCCGCGGAAGTCCTTGACCGTCACCGTCCGCAGGGCGCCCGTGGAGGCCCCGCCCTTGCCGAAGTCGACCGCCGACAGCGCGACGGCGTCCCCGGCCTGGGTCATGGACAGGGTTCCCGCCCTCACCGTGGTGGTGAGCTTCTGACTGCCGTCCGGGACGGGTGTGTCGTCGATGACGACATACGCGGCGGGACCCGCTCCGGTGTCCGGGTCCCAGCTTCCTCCCTCGTACGCGACCACGCCGGTCGTCGTCTTGTCGTTGACGACGAGCGAGCCGCTGAAGGAGCCCTGTGCGTTCGCGGTCACGGTCGCCGTGTCGGCGGTCTGGGTGGCCCCGGACCGTCCGGCGAGGGTGACGGTGGCGCCCGGGGTGAAGTCGCTGCCGGTGACGGTCACGCTGTCACCGGGGTTCCCGGAGGCCGAACCGAGCTGGATGGCCCGGGTGTTGGTCTGTCCGCCGCCCGTCGCGGTGACCGTCTCCGACACCGGGGCGGGCGGGGTGATGACCGTGCACGGGGTGTCCAGCTCCATGATGTAGCTGGTGTGGATGTTGTAGTCGCTCGGCGACAGGGTGATCGCGCCGGGCGCGGTGACGGTGAACGTGCCCGTCATGCTGAACGACGGGAAGGCGCCCTTGCCGGGCACCGGGTCGTTCTTCTTGGGACCGGCGACGGTGACGCTTCCGGTCTGCGCCCCGCCGAGCGCGACCTTGCCGGTGGGCGTCATGATGTCCGCCGGCAGCGCGAGGTCGACGGGGTTGCTGGCGGCGGGCTTGACCACCGTGTAGGTCACGGTGACCGTGTCGCCGACCTTGGGACTCGCGTTGTCCACCGTGATCTTCGCGGTGGTGGTGCCGTCGATCGGCGGGATGCCCGCGATCGCCGGCGGGATGCAGTGCGTACCGAAGTCCACGTTCGTGGAAGCGGCTCCGGCCGGGGCGGCCAGCGCACCTCCCGCGGTGACCGCGAGGACGGTCGCCCCGAGCAGTGCCGCCCAGCGGCGTCTTCGGGTTGTCGGACCCGTGGTTGACATGGTTGTTGCCCCCTCCTGAGGGATGCGGGCGCAGCGGCTCTTCCGCGCCGACAGGGGGCCATTGATGTGCGGGTTGTGTGAGAAGTCAATGGAGTCCCGGAGCAGTGACTGATGGCCCATCAGTTTCTGTCATGGTCATCAACCGGAGCTGTTCTCGGGCGAGTTGTGCGGACTCGGTGCCGCTGCGCGCGGGCGGCACCGGCCCTCACGTCATGTCGCGGTCGGTCGGTCGGTCAGTCGAAGACGAACGGGCCCGGGGACTGCGGCGCGTCGGCCGTGCAGGTGATGGTGATGCCGAAGACCACCATGCTCAGCGAGCCGCCGTAGGTCTCCAGGCTGTCGCCGGGGGCGACGGTGCCGTCCAGGGGGCCCACCGAGACCCCGCCGCCCGCGGCGATGGCGGGGTTCCTCGTGCCGCTGAAGGCGGTGGTCCCGCCGCTCGCGTTCACCAGGGTCAGGGTGGTGCTGACCGAGTTCTCGGAGATGGGGAGCGGGGAGGTGATGGCGGTGGAGCTGAGGGAGATGGTCGCGGCCGTGCCGTCCTGGGTGGCCGTGAGGGTGGCCGCACCGCCGCCACCGAGGGTGCAGGTCGCGTTGATGGTGGCCGTCTGGGGAGTGACCGCCGCGGCGGCCGGCGCGAAGGCCAGACCGGTCGCGGCGAGGGTGCCGGCGGCTAACGCCGCGACGGTTCCGAGTCGCTTGCCTCTCATCGGATTCCCTTCCCTTGCGGGGGAATTGCCATGGGGGGATGGTCGGGACGGGGCCGTCCGCCCTGGGTCCGGGCACACGGGCTCCTCACCTGTGTGCGGTGAGGGTGCGGGGAGACGTGTACGCGGACCGTCCGCGCGTGGGGTGCGGGACGCCGTGCGGCGGCGTGTCTGACGGTCCGTCGGAACGTGCGGTTCCATTGAGGCGCGGGTGACTCACGATTGCAAGGGAAGCGGACCCTTTCCTTCAACGGTCATGGAAAGTGGCCGAAGTCGGACCCCGGGTGCGGGCCGCATCGTGTCCACCGCACGCATCCGCCACCACCTGGGCTTCCACCCCGTGTACCCGTCGCTGTGGACAGTGAGGGATGCCGGGGCGGTGTGACCGGGCGGTCCCATCGGATCGCAGGCTCGCCGACCCCGGTGGACCGCCGGGACTCTCCAGCCCGGCGAGGTTGCTCGGACCGCCCGCACTCGTGGGCTTCGCCCGAGCGTCCGGGCCCGCGGGACCCCGAGGCGCCCGGCCCCCTCACTCGGTCCCCGGCTCGGCGATCAGGGCCGTGGCCACCCGCCGGAAACCCAGCCGGCCGTAGATGCGGGCCACGTCGTCGTCACCGGCGGACAGGAACACCGTGTCGACGCCCCGCGTCCGGGCGTCGGCCACCAGGGCGGCGGTCACCGCGAGGGCCAGCCCGCGCCGCCGCGCGGCGGGCAGGGTGCCGACGCCCGCGACCTCGCTCACCCCGCCGACGGGCATATGCATCCCGGAGCAGAGGACCACGCCGTCCTCGACGGCCGCGGCCACCACCGTGCGGTCCGCGCGGACGCGCTCCGCCGCGGCGGGCAGTTCACCGGCCCGGGCGGTGATCTCGGCGGCCAGTTCGGCGGGCCCGGCAGGGCCGAGGGCGGTGCCCGGCGCCGCGAACGCCACGTGCGGGACCGCCAGCGCACCGGCCAGGGACGGGTCGTCGGGGCCGAGTACGCGAACGAGGGGGTGCGGGTCCGGGAGGGCGGCGTCCGGGTCGTCGCCCTCCCGGACCATCAGAGGGTGCGCGTGCACCCGCAGCCCCGTCGCCTCGACGGCCTCCCGCAGGTCGGGTGTCACCTCGGCCACCCACTCGAACGCCTCCGGCACCCCGAGCTCGCGCTGCCGGGCCCGTACCCGGTCGACGTCCTCGGCGGTCGCGGCCGGGCCCGTCCAGTCCGGTGTGGGGCGCGCGTAGTACGGCCAGCCCGGGGACTCCCGGACGAAGAGGGTGAGCGGGCCGAAGTCCTCGGCCCGCGCGGCGGCACGCGGTACCGCGTCGTAGTACTGCTCCAGTCGGCCGAGCGATGCGTTCACGGTGGTCATAGCGTCATCCAAGACGACCGTCCCGGGGGAGTCATCCGATTTCGGCCGCGCTCAGTCCACCCCCTTGATCCGCCCCACCAGCACCGCCCCCGCGAGACCGATCACCGCCGCGACCAGGTACAGCACCCGGTACCCGCCCAGATACGTCACGATCGGTGCCGCCAGCACGGGCGCGGCGACCTGGGGGAGGGCGTTGGCGATGTTGATGACGCCGAGATCCTTGCCGCGGTCGAGTGCCTTGGGCAGGACATCGGTCATCAGGGCGAAGTCGACGGAGGTGAAGACGCCGAAGCCGACGCCGAGGACGGCCGCGGCGACGATCGCGCCGGGCCAGGTCTGCCACCCGGCCAGCGCCGCCGTGGCCACCGCCATCAGGACGCCGGACCAGATCACGAACGGCTTGCGGCGGCCCAGCCGGTCCGACCACACGCCGCCCACCACGACCGTGGCGAGCAGCGTGACACCGTTCACCGCCGTGAGGATCAGAACACCCTGCTCGGGGTCGTCGTGGTGCAGCCGGTCCCGCAGGTAGTAGAGCAGGTACAGCAGCACGAGGGCGTTGCTGAGGTTGATGAGGAAACGGGTCAGCCAGGCCCAGGCCAGGTCGGGGTGCTCGCGCGGGCTCAGCCGGAACGAGGCGAGGAAGGCACGCCAGGACCAGGGCGGGCGGGCCGACTCCGGCAACCGCAGGTCCTCGTGGCGGAGCACGTACGGCAGGACGCCCACCAGGGTGAACACCGCGCACGCCGCGTACCCGCCGCCGGTGCCCCCGGCCACCGTCGCGAGTCCCGTGCCGCCGACCACGCCGAGGATCTGCGCGGCGCCCAGCCAGCCGCCCACGGAACCGCGTTGGAGCCGCGGCACCCGGTCGGGGACGGCCGCCGTCACCGCGGCGAACGCGGCGTTCAGGGTCAGCTGGACCAGGCACCAGCCCGCCGCCATGGTCCACACGCCGCCCGCTCCCGCGAGAAGCAGCAGGGACAGCGCGCCGCCGGCCGCTCCGGCCACGATCCACGGCGTACGGCGGCCCCGGCGCGCGGTCGTCCGGTCGGAGAGCGCGCCGAAGAGGGGGTTGGCGACCAGCGAGACGACCGCGCCCGCGCCCGTGACCCAGGCCAGCATCGCCTCCTTGGACAGGCCGGTGCCGGGCGCGAAGTCCTCCGCCTGGGAGGCGAGGAGGATCTGCAGCGGGCCGTACCAGCCCACCCAGATCGCTCCGTTGGCGAGCGACAGCGCCGAGGTCCAGCCCCGGCCGACCCGCTCGACGGGCTCGGCGAGGGCCGCCGCGGGTATGACCGGGTCGGCGGCGGTCATCTCTGCGCCCGCAGGGCGTCCCGCAGCCAGCCGTACGAGGCCTTCGGGGTCCGTTCCAGCGTGTCGTAGTCGACGTGGACGAGGCCGAAGCGGCGCGCGTACCCCTCCGCCCACTCGAAGTTGTCCATCAGCGACCAGACGAAGTAGCCGCGTACGTCGACGCCCTGCTCCAACGCCCGGTGCAGCGCCCGGACATGGCCGTCCAGGAAGGCGATCCGCTCCTGGTCGTCGATACCGTCGTACGAGCAGCCGTTCTCGGTGATGACGACGGGCGGGAGCCGGTCGCCGTAACGCTCGCGGAAGCCGACCAGCAGTTCGGTGAGCGCCTCGGGCACCACCGGCCAGCCGAAGTCGGTGACCGGGTATCCCTCCAGTTCCTTGACGGTGAAGGGCAGTTCGGCGGGCAGGGTGAGTCCGCCGAACTCGATCTCCGCGCCCTCGGGAGCGCCCACCTTGGTCGGCTGGTAGTAGTTGATCCCGTACCAGTCGACCGGCTCGCCGATGATCTTCAGGTCCGACTCGACGTCGCCGGGCATCAACTCGCCGATGCCTTCGGGGTACCGGCCGAGCAGGACGGGGTCGGCGAAGAGGCGGTTGAGCAGGAGGTCGTAGAAGTCGGCCGCCTCCACGTCCTCGGTTCGGTCCGAGGCCGCCCAGGTCGGGCCGTGCGAGTTGGCGATCCCGATGTCGCCCGCCCCGGCCGCGCGCAGGGCCCGTACGGCGAGACCGTGGGCGAGGAGCTGGTGGTGGGCCACCGGCAGGGCGTCGAACAGGAGCTGCTTGCCGGGGGCGTGCGCGCCGAGCGCGTGGCCCAACAGGGTGTGTTCGGCGGGTTCGTTGAGGGTGATCCACTTCTTGACGCGGTCGCCGAGGCGTCCGGCGACGACTGCGGCGTACTCGGCGAACCGTTCGGCGGTGTCCCGGTCCATCCAGTCCAGCTCCGCCGGCAGGTCCCAGTGGAAGAGGGTCGGCACGGGCCGTATGCCGGCCGCGCACAGGGCGTCGGTCAGGCGGTCGTAGAAGTCGAGGCCGCCGGGGGAGTTCACCCGGGGCCAGGAGACCGAGAAGCGGTACGCGTCCACGCCGAGGCCGGCCAGGAGTGCCACGTCCTTCGGGTAGCGGTGGACGTGGTCGCAGGCCACCGCCGCCGTGGAGCCGTCCTTGATGTGCCCGGGCCCGGCGCTGAAGGCGTCCCACACCGAGGGGGCGCGTTCGTCCGCTGCCCCCTCGATCTGGTGGGCCGAGGTTGACACGCCCCAGAGGAAACCGGGCGGGAACTGCGGGAGGGGGTTGGTCGCCATGCGCGCGATCATCTGTACCGGCGGTAACGGAAGTCAACGGTTCGGCGTGAACCAGCGTTCCTCCGGCTCCCTCGTCCCCGGGGCCTGCGCGGGGACCTGGTTCTAGGCGCCTTCCTTCAGCACCCGAGAGATCAGTTCGCGCTGGTCCTCCGTGAGTCTCGGGTCGGCGGCGTGGACCGTCCTCCCGTCCACGGTGATCCGATAGCTGAAGCCGTCCGGGACGCCGGCCGGGGGCGTGCCCCGGCCGGCGGCGAACGCCCGCTCGGCCAGGGTGTGCCATTCGGCGGCGTCGGGCCGTCCCGAGGTGTCCACCTCGGCATGACGCTCGATGCCCGCGAACCCGCCCGTGCGCCTCACCTGAATACGCATGGGTCCTGTCTAGTACGAGTCGGGCGCCGGGGCCATGCGCCCGGGGCCATGTGGCCAGGGTCTGCCGTGCCCGGGGTCAGGGGCCCGGGGTCATGCGGAGACCCCGACCTGCTCCCAGGCCTTCGTCACGGCCAGCAGTTCCTCGCCCTCGCTGAACCGGGACCGCGCCGCGGCGAGCGTGAGCCGCGCGAAGTCCGAGAAGAGAGCCTGCTGGGGCAGCTCCCCGCCGGTGAGGACGTCGTACCAGATCTGCCCGGCCCGCTCCCACGCGTGGCCGCCGAGGGCCTGGGCGACGAGATAGAAGGCGTGGTTGGGGATGCCGGAGTTGATGTGGACGCCGCCGTTGTCCCGGCCGGTGCGGACATAGCCGTCCATCGTCCCGGGCTGCGGGTCCTTGCCGAGGACGTCGTCGTCGTACGCCGTGCCCGGCTCCTTCATGGAGCGCAGGGCGGTGCCGGTGATCCGCGGGGCGAGCAGCCCGGCGCCGATCAGCCAGTCGGCCTCGGCGGCGGTCTGGCCGAGTGTGTACTGCTTGATCAGTGAGCCGAAGACGTCCGACATGGACTCGTTCAGGGCGCCCGGCTGGCCGAAGTAGGTGAGGTTCGCCGTGTACTGCGTGACGCCGTGGGTCAGCTCGTGGCCGATGACGTCGACCGGGATGGTGAAGTCGAGGAAGATCTCGCCGTCACCGTCGCCGAACACCATCTGCTCGCCGTTCCAGAAGGCGTTGTTGTAGTTCGCGTCGAAGTGCACGGTGGCGTCGAGCGCCAGGCCCTCGCCGTTGATCGAGGTGCGCCCGTACGCCTTCAGATAGAGCTCGAAGGTCGCGCCGAGGCCGGCGTACGCGCGGTTGACCGTCGCGTCCTTGCCCGGCTTGTCGCCCTCGCCGCGGACCTTCCTGCCGGGGAGGTCCTGGCGGTGGCGGGCATCGTAGATCGTCCGGTGCGGTTTCTGCTCGGCGGTCTCCGCGGGCGCGGCCACGGCGGGCGCGCCGATGACGGTGGTCAGTCGCCGGTGGGTGCGCTCGTAGGCGTCGCGCTCCAGGGTCTGGCGCGCGGGACCGGAGAGCGCCGGGTCCTCGTGGCGGGCGAGCTTGTCGAGGACATGGGGCGGCACGATGGTGCAGTGAACGGGCTCGAAGCCCCCGTTGGTCTTCATGCCCGGCACCCTTGCACTGAGTGATCCCCATGTCACTACGTGCAACCATGATTGGTGAAATGCGGAGATAAGGAGGCCGGGATTCCGCCCGGAAGTGGTATGGCGCACTTTTTGTCCCTTTCGGGGGGTGCGGTCCCGCATACTGATACAACCCTCCGTACGGAGCGCGGCTCGGCTAGGCTGCGGAGCATCATGCGTTTCGGGCTGCTTCTCCTTAGCTGCCGCGGCGAGGGCCTGTAGTCGAGGCCGACCCCCTCCCCGCGGAGTCTGGCGTTGCGCCGTCGGCCGTCCTTTCGGACATCCTGAGGAGCCCACGCATCATGGCGAACAGCCAGAGCAGCCAGCAGACCCGTGTCAACCGTCAGCGGCCCACGTCGATGCCGGTCCACAAGTACGGCCGGTACGACCAGGTCGACATCCCCGACCGCGACTGGCCGAACAACCGGATCACCGTCGCCCCCCGCTGGCTCTCCACCGACCTGCGCGACGGCAACCAGGCCCTGATCGACCCCATGTCGCCCGCGCGCAAGCGTGAGATGTTCGACCTGCTGGTGAAGATGGGCTACAAGGAGATCGAGGTCGGCTTCCCGGCGTCGGGCCAGACGGACTTCGACTTCGTCCGCTCGATCATCGAGGACGAGACCGCGATCCCGGACGACGTCACGATCTCCGTACTGACCCAGGCCCGCGAGGACCTGATCGAGCGGACCGTCGAGTCGCTGAAGGGCGCCAAGCGCGCCAACGTGCACCTGTACAACGCGACCGCCCCGGTCTTCCGCCGCGTCGTCTTCCGCGGCTCCAAGGACGACATCAAGCAGATCGCCGTCGACGGCACGCGCCTGGTCGTCGAGTACGCGGAGAAGCTGCTGGGCCCCGAGACCGAGTTCGGCTACCAGTACAGCCCCGAGATCTTCACCGACACCGAGCTGGACTTCGCCCTGGAGGTCTGCGAGGCGGTCATGGACGTCTGGCAGCCCGGCCCGGGCCGCGAGATCATCCTCAACCTGCCCGCCACCGTGGAGCGTTCGACCCCCTCCACGCACGCGGACCGCTTCGAGTGGATGGGACGCCACCTGTCCCGCCGCGAGTACGTCTGCCTGTCGATCCACCCCCACAACGACCGCGGCACGGCCGTCGCCGCCGCCGAGCTGGCGCTGATGGCCGGCGCCGACCGTGTCGAGGGCTGCCTGTTCGGCCAGGGCGAACGCACCGGCAACGTCGACCTGGTCACCCTGGGCATGAACCTGTTCTCGCAGGGCGTCGACCCGCAGATCGACTTCTCCGACATCGACGAGATCCGTCGTACGTGGGAGTACTGCAACCAGATGGAGGTCCACGCGCGCCACCCGTACGTGGGCGACCTGGTCTACACGTCCTTCTCCGGCTCCCACCAGGACGCCATCAAGAAGGGCTTCGACGCGATGGAGGCCGACGCGGCCGCCAGGGGCGTCACCGTCGACGACATCGAGTGGGCCGTCCCGTACCTGCCCATCGACCCGAAGGACGTCGGCCGCTCCTACGAGGCCGTCATCCGCGTCAACTCGCAGTCGGGCAAGGGTGGTATCGCGTACGTCCTGAAGAACGACCACAAGCTGGACCTGCCGCGCCGGATGCAGATCGAGTTCTCGAAGATCATCCAGGCCAAGACGGACGCCGAGGGCGGCGAGGTCACGCCGAAGGACATCTGGGCGGCCTTCCAGGACGAGTTCCTGCCCAACCCCGAGAACCCGTGGGGCCGTATCCAGGTCAGGACCGGCCAGTCCACCACGGACAAGGACGGCGTCGACACCCTGACCGTCGAGGCCACGGTCGACGGCACGGACACCGTCCTGAGCGGCACCGGCAACGGTCCGATCTCCGCCTTCTTCGACGCCCTGCAGTCCATCGGCGTCGACGTACGCCTGCTCGACTACCAGGAGCACACGATGAGCGAGGGTGCCTCCGCGCAGGCCGCCTCGTACATCGAATGCGCGATCGGCGACAAGGTTCTGTGGGGAATCGGCATCGACGCGAATACGACACGCGCCTCGCTGAAGGCCGTCGTCTCCGCCGTCAACCGCGCGGCCCGCTGACCTCGTTCACCTGGTTCTTTCCGGCCCCGTCCGCCTTCCGAGGCGGGCGGGGCCCGGTCGTATACCGGCCAATCCATGTGCAGGTCACGAGCAGGTCTCGTCCTGGGTACTGACTCAGCCTCAACAATGTGGCTAACATCACGCCAACACGGCGATGTTGCCGTGGCATTACGGAGGTGTGCGACGTGCTGCCAGGATGGGGACGAAACGGTCGTGCAGTTCAGGTTCCCCGCATCCTGGGCACCCGTACGGCATGGAACACGGTCGGTGACGGTGAGTTCTTCTGCCCCGGCTGCGGAGGCGACCGCAATTACCAACGGCTGGCCGGCCGCCGCCGCTTCACCCTTCTGGGCGTTCCGGTGATTCCGCGCGGCGAGACCGGGCCCGTCGTCGAATGCGCCGCCTGCCGACACCACTACGGCGCCGACGTCCTGGACCACCCGACCACCACCCGCTTCTCCGCGATGCTCCGCGACGCCGTCCACACCGTCGCCCTCGCGGTCCTCGCGGCGGGGGGCGGCTGTGCCCGCTCGTCCCTGGAGACCGCCGCCGCGGCCGTCCGCTCGGCCGGCTTCGACGACTGCACGGAGGACCAGCTCGGCGCCCTCGTCGAGGCCCTCGCCGCCGACACGGGCCGCTTCTTCGGCGAGCCCTGCGGAGCGAGCCTGGCCATAGAACTCCACGAGGCCCTGGACCCGCTGGCCCCGCACCTCGCCCCGACCGGCCGCGAGGCGATCCTCCTCCAGGGTGCCCGCATCGCCCTCGCCGACGGGCCGTACACCCCCGCCGAACGGGACGTCCTGGCCACCGTGGGCGCGGCCCTGACGATCTGCTCGGACGACGTGACCCGCCTCCTGGCGACGGCACGGACGCCGTCGTAGGCCCGCTCCACCCCGCCGCACCGTTACTCCCCGGGGAGTAGTCCGGCCCCCGGGCCACCCCTCGCAGTACCCGCGAACTCGCCCTTCCGCGCGACGAATGCCGCCCCTCGCGCCGGGAGTCTGGTGTCTGTCCAGACATTCCGCGAGAAGGGGAGGACCCCGCCATGGGGCCCGAGAAGGCCGGAAAGACGAGGAGAGGCCCAGGACGGCGGACCGCCGTGCCCTGGGTGCTGCTCGGGCTGTGGGTGGCCGTACTGGCCGCCGTCGGGCCGTTCGCGGCGAAGCTCGCGGACGTGCAGCATGACCGTGCCGTGGACTATCTGCCGGCGAGCGCCGACTCCACCCAGGCCGCCAGGATCGAGGACCGGCTGCCCGGCGGCGAGGCCACCGAACTGGTCCTCGTCTACCACCGCGACGGAGGACTCCGCGCCGCCGACCGGGCCACGGCGGCCCGCCAGGTCTCCCAGGTGACCCGGGCCAACCCCCTCACCGGCACCCCCGAGGCCGTGCCCTCCCGGGACGGCAGCACGCTGATGTACGCCGTCGCCAGCACCGCGCCCGGCACCGACGAGAAGAAGCGCGACGCGTTCGTGAACGACGTACGCGACGTCGCCCGGGACGCGGACGGGATGAGCGTCGACGTCGGCGGGCCCGGCGCCCTCGCCACCGACGCCGGCGAGGTGTACAACTCCCTCGGCGGACCGCTGCTCTACACCACGGTGGGCGTGGTCGCCGTCCTGCTGATCCTCATCTACCGCAGCCCGCTGCTGTGGCTCGTGCCGCTCGCCGTCGCGGGCGTCGCCGACTATCTGTCGATGGGCGTCGCCTACGGACTCCACCAGGCGTTCGGCACCAGCGTCTCCGGCCAGAGCTCGGGCGTGATGACGATCCTCGTCTTCGGCGCCGGAACCGACTACGCGCTGCTGATCATCTCCCGCTACCGCGAGGAACTACGGCGCGTGGAACGGCCCTACGACGCCATGAAGGAGGCCCTGCGCGGCTGCGGGCCCGCCGTGCTCGCCTCCTCCGGCACCGTCGCCGCCGGACTGCTCTGCCTGCTCGCCGCCGACCTCAACAGCAGCCGGGGCATGGGCCCGACGGGCACGGTCGGGGTGCTCTGCGCCCTGCTCGCCATGCTGACCCTGCTGCCCGCCGTGCTCGTCCTGCTCGGGCGCCGGGTGTTCTGGCCGCTGGTCCCCGCCTACGGCGCCGAGCCCAAGGCGCGGCGCGGCCTGTTCGCCGCGATGGGGTCCTCCGCCGGACGCCGGCCGCTCGTCGTCCTCGCGAGCGGAGCCGTCCTGCTCGGCGCACTCGCCCTCGGCACCCTGAACCTGCCGGGCCCGCTCAAGCAGCAGGACTCCTTCGTCGACCGGCCCGACTCGGTCGCCGCGATGGAGATACTCGCCCGCGCCTACCCGGGCAAGGGCACCCAGCCGATCACCGTGATCACCCCCACCGGCCGGGCGGACGCGGCGCTGGCCGCGGTGCGCGGCCACGCCGGGGTCGCGAGCGCCGAGCGCGGGCGGAGCGAGGGAGGCTGGACGGAGATCTCCGTCATCGCGCGCGGCGCGCCCCAGTCGGCGGCCGAGACCGCCACGATCAAGGCGTTGCGCGAGGACCTCGGCGGATCGTACGTCGGGGGCCCGAGCGCCCAGCAGATCGACCTCCAGGACACCAACGCCCGCGACCGGCTCGTCGTCGTGCCCATCGTGCTCGCCTCCGTCCTGCTGATCCTCGTCGCACTGCTGCGCAGCCTGGTCGCCCCGCTGCTGCTCGTCGCCGCCGTGATCGCGGTGTGGGGCGCGGCACTCGGCATCGGCGGCCTCGTCTTCGGACCGCTGTTCGGGTTCGAGGGGACCGATCCCGGCCTCGGCCTGCTGTCCTTCGTGTTCCTGGTCGCCCTAGGCGTCGACTACGGGATCTTCCTCATGCACCGGATGCGGGAGGAATCCCTGTCCGGCGCCGAACCGGCCGCCGCCGCGCTCACCGCGCTGCGCACCACGGGAGGCGTGATCGCCTCGGCCGGCCTCGTCCTCGCGGCCACCTTCGCGGTGCTCACGAACATGGGGCTCCTCCAGCTCGTCGAGCTCGGCTTCGTCATCTCGGTCGGGGTGCTGCTCGACACCTTCCTCGTCCGTACGTACCTGGTGACCAGCGCGAGCGTGGCGCTGGGACGGAAGGTGTGGTGGCCGGGCGGCCTCTCGCGCGAGCCGGACACCGAGGAGGCGGGGCGGCAGGAGCCCGTCCCCGTCGGCTGAGCCGCCCGGCTCGGCCCCGGCCGCCGGGCCGACATGGCCTTCGGACTCCGGACGCCGAGCCGGCCGGCCCTCGCACAACGGACATCGGGCGCCCCTCCTCTCCCGGAGGGGCGCCCCCTCACGGAGGATGAAGCGGTGGACGTCAAACGCATGCTGCACCTCACCGGCTTCGGGTACCGGGGGAGTGTCGACCCGGCGCGGATCCTGCGCCAGGACGCGCTGCTCGCCGTCGCGCTGCTGCTCGCCGACGTGACCGTGGCGCTGACCGTGCACGCGGACGGCCGGCGTCCGGACGCGCTCGGCTGGACCCTGCTGACCGCCGCGCACCTCCCGCCGGTCTGGCGACGGCGCGCCCCGCTCGCCGCGTTCCTCGCGCTCGTCGCCTGCGTCGGCCCCTACCACGCACTCGACTTCAACCACAGCGCGCCGCTGCTCGTCTCGATGACCGCGCTGTTCACCGTCGCCGTCACGGGGCGCCCGCTGCGCTCCCTGGTCATCGGCACCGGTGTCGTCGGCATCATGCTCGCGGTCAAGTTCGGGCAGGGCGCCGCCGAGGGCGCCGAGGCGCTGCGCGTCACCGGCTGGATCGTCGCGTTCATCGTCCTCGGCGTGTACGTCCGGGTGCACGGGCAGTACTTCGCCGAGGTCGTCGAACGTGCCGAGCGCGCCGAACGCACCCGCGAGGAGGAGGCCCGCCGCCGGGTCGCCGAGGAACGCCTGCGCATCGCCCGTGACCTGCACGATCTGCTCGCCCACAGCATCACCCTGATCGGCGTGCAGACCTCCGTCGCCGCGCACGTCCTGGCCGCCGACCCCGACCGCCTCGACCGGACGGCCGTCGCCGAGGCCCTCGACGACATCTCCGAGACCTGCCGGACCGCGCGCGGTGAACTGCGGACCACGCTGGAGGTGCTGCGCGCCTCCGAGCACGGCGGAAGCGACGGGCGGGGCCCGCTGCCCGGCCTCGACGGGGTGCCCGATCTCGTGGCGGCGGCCCGTTCGGCGGGCGCGAAGGTGGAGGCGCCGACCGGGGTACGGGCGGACAACGTTCCCTCCGCCGTGGGCGCCGCCGCCTATCGCATCGTCCAGGAGGCGCTGACCAACGCGGTACGGCACGCGGGCCCCGGCGTGACGGTCCGGGTGGACCTGCGCACGGACGGCTGGGCCCTGCGCGTGACGGTCACCGACGACGGCATCGGCGACGCGGGCGGCCCGCCCGGCTTCGGCCTGATGGGCATGGGGGAACGGGCTCGTAGTGTGGGCGGCACGGTGGAGGCCGGGACACGGGAAGGGGGCGGATTCGAGGTGCTGGCGGTGCTGCCCCTGGGGAGCGTGCCCGAACAGCAGACGGCCCTCCTCGATTCCGTGCCAGGACCCGGTCCTTCGGCCGCGGTCGAAGCCGGAAGGGGCGAGGCCCGATGACCATCCGTGTGCTCCTGGCCGATGACCAGAACCTCGTGCGGGCCGCGTTCGCCATGCTCGTGGAGTCGGCACGGGACATGGAGGTGGTCGGGCAGGCGGCCACCGGGCGGGAAGCCGTCGAACTGGCGCGCAGCGAGCGGGCCGACCTGATCGTGATGGACATCCGCATGCCCGACCTGGACGGCATCGAGGCGACCCGGCTCATCGCGGCCGACGAGAGCCTGGCCGGGGTCAAGGTGCTCGTCCTCACCACGTACGACACCGACGAGCACATCGTGGAGGCCCTGCGCGCGGGCGCCTCCGGCTTCCTGGTGAAGGACACCCGGCCCGCCGAACTCCTCGACGCGATCCGTACGGTGGCCGCCGGGGACGCGCTGCTCTCACCGGGTCCGACGGCCCGCCTGGTCGCCCGCTTCCTGCGCGCCCCCTCGGTTCCCGCACTCGTGGTGGGCGGCCCCGAGGGGCTCTCCGAGCGCGAGCGCGAGGTGCTCGGCCTGGTCGCGCGCGGACTCAACAACACCGAGATCGCGACGGCGCTCGGGCTCAGTCCGCTCACCGCGAAGACCCACGTCAGCCGCATCATGGGCAAGCTGGGCGCCCGCGACCGGACCCAGCTGGTCATCGTGGCGTACGAGTCGGGCCTGGTGACCCCGGGAGACGCGGGCCGGGCCTGATCCGGCGGCGCGCGGACGAGCCCCGGCGGGTGGCCGCACCGGTCCGACATGACGTCAGAGTGCACTGACGTCCCGTCAACACGCCGTGGAAACCCGGGTATTGCTGTGACACCTGGGGCACATTAGGTTCTCCAGGACATCCCACGTCCTATGTCCGACGTAGTCCAGGGAGTGCCATGACCAGCATGAGCCGCATGGTCGCGTTCGCAGCAGCCGCCGGACTCCTCACCGTCCTCGCCGCCACCGGCGGCACCGCCTCCGCCGCGCCCCTGGCCGGCCGGGGCTGCACCTCCTCCGTCCCGTACACCGCGGGCCAGGAGGGCTATGACACGTACCGCATCCCCGCGACCGTCACGACCCGGGCCGGCACGCTGCTCGCCTTCGCCGAGGGGCGGCACAGCGGCGCGGGCGACACCGGGAACATCGATGTCGTCCTCAGACGTTCGTCCGACGGCGGCTGCACCTGGGGCCCGCTCCGGGTCGTCGCGTCCGGCGGCGGCGACACCCGCGGCAACCCGGCGCCGGTGGTGGATCCCCGGACCGGCCGGATCGTCCTCCTCACGTCCTACAACAGCGGTGCCGTGACCGAGGCGCAGATCATGCGGGGCGAGGTCACCGTGGACCAGAGCCGGCGCGTCTTCGTCCAGACCAGCCGCGACGACGGGCGGCACTTCTCCGCCCCGCGGGACATCACGGATCGGGCGAAGCTGCCGGGCTGGCGCTGGTACGCCACCGGCCCCGGTCACGCGATCGCCCTGCGCCACGGACCGCACGCCGGGCGCCTGGTCGTGCCCGCCGACCACTCCGCCGCCCCGCCCGCCGGGTCCGCCGACACCGGTCAGGAGTCCAAGTACTACGGGGCGCACGCGCTCTACAGCGACGACGGCGGGCTCCACTGGCGGCTCGGCTTCATCGACGACTCGTACGACGGGACCGTCAACGCCAACGAGAGCACGGTGGCCGAACTCCCCGACGGAAGGCTCTACTTCAGCTCGCGCGACCAGAACGGCACGAGACCCGGCAACCGCCTCGACGCCTACTCCAGCGACGGTGCCGAGACCCTGGACCGCCCCTTCGCCGTCCAGCCCACCCTGGACGACGTCCCCGTCGTCCAGGGCAGCGTCCTCCAGCTGACCGGCCGCTCCGCCCCGCTCCTCTTCTCCGGCCCCTCCGTCCCCACCGCCCGCCAGTCGATGGCCGTCTGGCGCAGTACGACGGGCGGCGCGGCCTTCGTGAAGGCGACCACCCTGTCCACACAGCGTGCGGCGTACTCGGACCTCGTCCAGCTCGGAGCCTCCCGGGTCGGCGTCCTCTACGAGACCGGCGTCGCGGGACCGTACGAGACGATCGAGTTCCGACGCCTGCCGGTGAACGGGCTGCGGGGGTAGCGGGTCCCCGCCGGGCAGGGTGCCTGCCGGGGCAGGGCGCCCGGCCCCGGCCCGATCAGTCCCGGCGGCCAGAGCAGACCCCCCGGCCAGAGCAGTCCCGCTCGGCTAGAGCAGTCCCGCCCCCGCCAGATACTTCCCGACCCGCTCGACCTCCTCCTGCGACAGCGGCACCTGGGGTTCCGCTGTCGCGGGGCAGTCGATGACGCCGCGCAGGAACAGCGCGGCCTTGAAGGCGCCGAGGGCCGAGGAACTGCCGCCCATCCGGGCGGGATCGCCGACGCCCACCATGCCGAACAGCTCGCACAGCCGCTCCTGCTCCGCCCGGGCCCGCTCCCGGTCGCCCGCCACACACAGGTCGTACAGGCGCACGTAGCCCGCCGGGTCCACATTGGCCAGGCCGGGGACCGCGCCGTCCGCGCCGAGGGCCAGCGCCGAGTCGACGACCACCTCGGAGCCGGTGAGCGCGGTGAAGCCGCTGATGCCGGGGTGGTTGCGAGCGCCGCTGACGACCGCGCGGAAGGAGCCGAGGTCACCGCTGGAGTCCTTGAGCCCGGCCAGGACGCCGTCGGCGGCGAGTTCGAGGACCAGTTCGGGGCTCAGTCTGGTGTGGACGGAGGCAGGCAGGTCGTACGCGAAGACGGGGAGCGACGCGCCGGCGGCGACGGCGCGGAAGTGGCGGGCGATCTCCGCGGGATGGGTGCGTGTGTAGAACGGGGCCGTGACGACGATCGCGTCCGCGCCCGCGGCGCGGGCGGCCCGCGCGTGGTCCAGGACGCGCGGCGTCGTCATGTCGATCGCACCGGCCAGGACGGGTAGCCGGCCGGCGACGTGCCCCACCGCCGTCTCCACCACGAGCCTGCGCTGCGCGTCCGTCAGATAGGCCACCTCGGAGGTCGAGCCGAGGACGAACAGGCCGTGCACCCCGCCGTCCACCAGGTGGTCGATCAGCCGGGTGAGCGACGGGACGTCCACCTCGCGGTCCGGTGTCAGGGGCGTGCAGACGGGCGGTACGACACCGGTCAGCGGGGCGGGGAAGGTCATGAAGGCTCCCGGATGTGCTGCTGGAACGGAAGATCGGCCAGGGCGGCGGCCGCGGCGGCGGACTCGGCCTGCGCGACCAGGGTGCGCGTCGGCCGGCCCTCCTCCACAGGATGGTGACAGCGGAAGCGGTGACCCGGGGTCGACGCGGCCGTGAACTCCGGCATCCGGGTCGCGCACTCCTCGTCCGCCTTCCAGCACCGGGTGCGGAAGGGGCAGCCGCTCGGCGGGCGGGTCGCCGAAGGGACGGGTCCGGTCAGCGGAATCGGGTCGATCGGATCCAGCAGGCCCGGAGTCGCCGAGAACAGGGCCCGGGTGTACGGGTGACGGGAACGGTCGGTGACCTCGTCGGCCGGCGACTCCTCCACGATCCGGCCGAGGTACATCGTGATCACCCGGTCGCTCATCCGCCGTACCGTCTGGATGTCGTGGGACACGAACACCATTGCCAGGCCCAGGCGTTCCTTCAGATCGAGGAGGAGGTTGAGGATCTGCGCGCGCACCGACACGTCCAGCGCGCTCGTCGGTTCGTCGGCCACCACCAGGTCGGGATCCAGGGCCAGGGCGCGGGCGATCGCCACACGCTGGCGCTGACCGCCGGAGAGCCGGCCGGGAAGGGCGTCCGCGAGGGCCCGGGGCAGACCGACCAGGGACATCAACTCCTTGACCCGGTCCGCCCGTTCGGCCGCGGTGCCGCGCCGGTGCACATCCAGCGGGTCGCGCAGGATCCGGCGTACGGGCAGTCGGCGGTTCAGAGCCGTCGACGGGTCCTGGAAGATCATGCCCGTGCTGCCGCCGACGGCGGCGCGCCGCTCGTCCGGCTTCAGGGACCACAGGTCACGGCCGCGGAAGGTCACCGTGCCGGAGGTCGGCCGCTGCACCCCCACGAGCACCTTCGCGAGAGTCGACTTGCCGCAGCCCGACTCGCCGACGACGCCGATCGTCTCGCCGGGCACGACGGTGAGATCGGCGCCGGTCAGGGCGTACACCCGGTCCCGGGTGAACACACCGCCGCTGCGGGCCTTGTGGACGACATGCGCGTCGGTGAGCCGGACGAGCGCGTCCGTCCGGTGGACCTCGCCCTCCCGCACCGGCGCGGTCATCGGACCGCCCCGGGCGCCATCGGCGGAATCGTCATGTCACGGCCTCGCTCTCCGTGGTCACCAGGTCGACGGCCGGGTGATGACAGGCCGCCGTGTGCGTGTGCGGCCCGACCAGGTCCGGTGCCGTCGTCCGGCACACCTCGCTCGCCATCGGGCACCGGTCGGCGAAGCGGCAGCCGGCCGGGAAGTCGGCGGGGGAGGGGACGACTCCCTTGATCTGCGTCATGCGCTCCGCCGCCGACTCCAAAGACAGCACGCTGCCGAGCAGCCCGCGCGTGTAGTGGTGCGCCGGGGACTCCACCAGGTCCGCCGTCACCCCCGTCTCCACGATCTGGCCGCCGTACATCACGACCACCCGGTCGGTCACCGCCGAGATCAGCGCCAGGTCGTGCGAGACGAGGATCAGGGCGAAGTCCAGTTCCGCCCGCAGCCGCAGCAGCAGCTCCATGACCTGTGCCTGGACCGTCACGTCCAGGGCCGTCGTCGGTTCGTCCGCGACGATCAGCCGGGGCTCGCGGGACAGCGCCATCGCGATCAGGACGCGCTGGCGCTGTCCGCCGGAGAGCTCATGCGGGTAGCTGCGCAGGGTGCGTTCGGGATCGAGGCCGACCAGTTCGAGGAGCTCGGCCGCCGTGCGCCTGCCGCCCCGCCGTATCACCTGCTTCAGCTGCGTCCTGATCGTCATCGCCGGGTTCAGGGACGACAGCGCGTCCTGGTAGACCATCGCCATCTCGTGGCCCAGCAGCCGGCGTCGTACGCGCATCGGCTCGCCCACCAACTGTCGCTGGTTGAAACGGACATGGCCGCGCACCCGGGCGCCCTTCGGTTCCAGGCCCATCACCGTCAGGGCGGTCAGCGACTTCCCGCAGCCCGACTCGCCGACCAGGCCCAGGACTTCACCGGGATACACCTCGAAACTGATGCCGTCGACGATGTCCACACCGCTGTGGCGGTGGTCGAAGCCGATGGCCAGGTGCTCCACGGCGAGGACGGGCTGCCGTCCCGAGGGGAGCGGACGGGCCCGTGCGCGCAGCCGCGCGGCGGCCTCCGCCAGACCGGGGAGTTCGAGGACCGTGCCGCTGCCCGGTTCGGGGGCTTCGAGACGGTCCTCGGCGGGGGGCAGGGACCCCTCCCGGGCCGCCGGAGCGGCCCACGCGTCGGAGACACCCTCGGAGAGGATGTTCAGCGACAGGACGGTGGCCAGCATCAGCAGGCCGGGGAAGACGGTGGCCCACCAGCCGCCGGTCAGCACCATGTTCTTGCCGTCGGCGATGACACTGCCCCAGGACGGGTCAGGGGGCCGTACGCCCGCGCCGATGAAGGACAGCGAGGCCTCGAAGACGACGGCCTCGGCGACCTGCACGGTGCAGAACACCAGGATCGGCGCAGCGCAGTTGACGGCCACGTGCCTGAGGACGATGTGCGGGGTGCGGGCGCCGATCACCTGCTCGGCCGTGACGTAGTCCTCCCCGTACTGGTCGAGGACGTTCGCCCGGACGACCCGGGCGACCGGCGGGGTGAACAGGAACGCGATCGCGCAGATCAGGACGGTGATGCCGCCGCCGAACACGGCGACGAGCACGGCGGCGAGCGCGATGCCGGGGAACGCCATCACGACGTCCAGGCAGCGCATCAGCGTCTCGTCGACCGCCTTGCGCGAGGTCGCGGCGAGCGCGCCGAGCAGCGCCCCCACGACCAGGGCGAGCGCGGTGGCGCCGAGACCGATCGCCAGCGACCAACGCGCCCCGTACATCAGCCGGCTGAGGATGTCCCGGCCGAGACTGTCCTGCCCCATCCAGTGACCGGACGACGGATGCCCGGTGCCGTCCACCGGCGGCTGCTGGTCGAGCGGGTCGTGCGGCGCGAGCAGGGGGGCGAACAGTGCCGCCAGGACGACCACGGCCAGGAAGCAGACCGCGATCCTCGGCAGCGGCGGCAGCCTGCGCCGGCCGCGCAGCCGGACACCCGGCCGGGCGAGGACCCTCGCCAGTTCCTTCCGCGTGATCATCGGGTCGCCTCCCTCAGTCGCGGGTTGACCAGCAGATACAGGATGTCGATGACGAGGTTCACCACCACGAAGCCGATGGCCGTGGTCAGGACGACGCCCTGCACGACCGCCGGGTCACCGTTCTTCACGGCGTCGATCATCAACTTGCCCATGCCGGGCAGCGAGAAGATCGTCTCGATGACGACCGCGCCGCCCAGCAGATAGCCCACGCGCAGGCCCAGCACGGTGAGCGGGTTCATCAGGGCGTTGCGCAGGACGTTGCGGCCGACGACCACCCGGGGCGGCAGCCCGCTGCCGATCGCGGTGCGCACATAGTCCTTGTCGAGTTCCTCGACCACGGACGTCCGGACGATCCGGGTGAGCTGGGCCGCGACCGGCAGGGAGAGCGCGAGGGCGGGCAGCGCCATGGTCTTGAGCCAGCCGGAGAGCGAGTCGGCCGGGTTGATGTAACCGCCGGTCGGGAACCAGCCCTGGTCGACGGCGAGATACTGGATCATCAACAGGGCCAGCCAGAAGCCCGGTGCGGCGACCCCGGTCAGGGACACGACCCGGATGATCTGGTCGGGCAGCCGGTCGCGGTGGATGGCGGCCGTGATCCCGCCGAGCAGCGACAGCACCACCGCGACACCGAGCCCCAGGAAGGTCAGCTGGAGCGTGAGCGGCAGCGCGGTGGTGACCTGCTCGACGACCGGCGCCCGGGTCAGCGCGCTGGTGCCCATGTCCCCGTGCACCAGGTCCGCCACGAAGTGGAAGTAGCGCACGGGCAGCGGATCGAGCAGGCCGTTCTGCTCCCGGAAGTCGTGCAGTTGCTGCGGGGTCGGGTTGGCGCCCTGGAAGAACGCGGACGCCGGATCGACGTCCGAGAACCGCATCACCAGGAACACGAACAGGACGATCCCGAGCATCAGCGGAACGAGCAGCGCGATGCGGCGCAGCAGGATCCTGACGATGGCGACCACGTACGAACTCCCCTGTCGCCTAGACCCACTTGGCTTGCAGCAGGTTGATGCCCGGGTAGGGCTGCGGCCTCATCCCCGCGAGCCGCCGCGGATTCCACGCCGTCATCAGCTCGTTGTGCACGACCGGGTAGAGCACGGCCTGCTCGGCGACGACGTCGATGTAGTCCTGGATCATCGTCTTCTTCTTGTCGGCGTCCGGCTCCCGCGTCGCCCGGTCCATGTCCTTGAAGAGCTTCTTGGCGACCGGGTCACCGGCCCAGCGGGCGTAGCCCATCCAGAGGTTCTGGGGGCCGTAGTTGTAATGCATGATCAGGTCGGCGTCGAGGCCGAACTGGTTGGGGTTCGAGGCGGCGGCGACGACCTGGTAGTCCTGTTTCTGGTCCATCTTGGTGAACACGGCCGTGGTCTCCTGCGGGGACAGCGTGGTCCGCACGCCGATCGCGTCCCAGGACGCCTTGACGGTCGGCAGGCAGTCCACGATCCAGCTGACGTTCACCGACAGGATCTCGATCCTCAGCCCCTCGACCCCGGCCTCCTTCAGGAGCTTCTTCGCCTTCTCCGGGTCGTAGGCGTAGACGGTCTTCGCGGGCCGGTAGGAGGGGTTGGCCTCGTTCAGGAACGACGTCGACGGCCTGCCGTGCCCCTTGAGGGCGACCTCGACCATCTTCCCGGTGTCGATGGCGTAGTGCAGGGCCTGCCGCACGCGCACGTCGTCGAAGGGCTTGTGCCGGGTGTTGAACATCAGGAACAGGTTGTTCATGCCGGCGCCGCCCTGGACGCTCATGCCGCCCTTGCGGAGCTGTGCGATGTTGGCGTACGGGATGTTGTCGGCGATCTGGGCACCGGCGCTCGCTCCCGAGATCTTCGCGACGCGGGGCGCGGCGTCCACTATGGTCAGCCAGTTCATCTTCTGGAACGCGGGCTTGCGCGGCCCGTTGTAGGCGGCGAACGCCTCGAAGGTCGTGTTCGACTTCGGGTGGTGCGCGGTCTGCCGGTACGGCCCCGAGCCGATCGCCTTGCCCTTGATCGCGTCGTCCCAGGCGCCCGGCCGGGAGAAGACGTGCTGGGGCATGATCTTCGCCAGGGTGAGCCGGGAGATCCCTTCCGGGAAGGGGAACTTGAGGACCAGCTCGACGTTCCGCGCGTCGATCCTGCGCACTTCCTTCAGCCAGGGGGCGAAGAAGCCCTTGGCGAGGGTCTGGGTCTTCGGATCCAGTATCCGGTCGAAGACGAAGACCACGTCGTCGGCGGTGACCGGCTTCCCGTCGTGGAACGTGGCACCCGCCCGCAGCGTGAACTTCCAGGACGTGCCGGTGAGGTCGGCGGGCACCTGGGTGGCGAGCGCGGCGTAGGGCTCGCGGGAGATCGGGTCGGTGTCGAGCAGGCCCTCGTAGATGTGGTTGTTGGCGGCCATGCAGAAGGCCGACGCGGTCTGCGTCGGGTCCCAGCTGCCGTCGTTCCCGTAGCCGATCACGGCCGTCAGCGTGGCGTTCCTGCCACTGCCCGAGCCGCCGGTGTCGTTCGTGGACTCCGGCCCGGACGAGCAGGCGGCCAGGGACGAGGAGACGGCGGCGGCCACGCCCAGGGCGCCGGTGTACTTCAGGAACGACCGGCGGTGCAGCGCCGGAGTGGGGGGCACGTCGCGCACGGTTCCTCCAGCAAGGAGTGGGTCCGGTGGAGCGGTCCGGTGGAGCGGTCGGTTCGGTGGCCCTGGAGCAGGAGATACGACGTCCTACGTCATAGGGGGCAGCGTGACCATAGGAGGGGGCGCGGAGGGGGTCAAGGGATCGCACACGAATGGCGTATCTTCCAACGGTGCGACCAATGACGGTCTGAAACAGGGGTAGTTGGCCGAACTTGGCGTTTAATCAGCCCGGAGGTGGGACGTCCGATGTCCAGCGAGCGTACGATGCGGCGCATGCCTGAGGAGACCGGGAACCGGCGTCGTCCCGAGCGGCGGGTGAGCAGTCAGATCCAGCGCGAGGTCATGCAGCTGATCCTCGACCAGGGACTTCCGGCCGGTGCGCCGCTGCCCACCGAGACCGAGCTGATGACCGATCTCGGCGTGAGCCGCAACTCGGTCCGTGAGGCGCTCAAGGCCCTCCAGGCACTCGACATAGTCGAGATCCGGCACGGCTACGGCACCTATGTCGGCGAGGCGTCCATGACGCCGTTCGTCGACGGACTGACCTTCCGCACGCTCGCCCGTCCGGACGATCCGACCGGGGCGCTCGCCGAGATCCTCCAGGTCCGCGAGGTGCTGGAGGAGGGGTTGATAAGCCGCGTGGCGGAGCTGCTGACCGAGGAGGAGCTGGACCGGCTCGAATCCGTCGTCACGGAGATGGAGTCGGCGGGCAGCGACGGGCGCTCCTTCCCCGAACTCGACAGCGAGTTCCACGAGTTGCTGTACGCGTCGCTCGGCAACCCGCTGGTGCCCCAGCTGCTCGGCGCCTTCTGGACCGTCTTCCGGCGGGTCGCCGTGGTGCGCGGCTGGACCGACGACATCACCCCGGAGGTGACGGCCCGCCGCCACCGCGACATCCTCACCGCCCTGCGGGCACGGGACGTCGAGGGCGCCCAGCGCGCGATGTCCGACCACTTCCGCGGGATCGAGGCCCGCGCCGCCCAGGGATCGCGCGGGGTGAGCTGACCCGCCCTGCTTTCCCGCCCCTGCTTTCCCGGCCCTGCGCTCCCCGCCCCGGCCGGCCCTCGCTTCCCCACCCTGCTTTCCCCGACCCTGCTCCCCGGCCCTGCGCTTCCCCACCCTGCTCTCCCCGCCCCTGCCCCGACCCTGCTCCCCGCCCCTGCGCTTCCCGGGCCCGTTCTTCTGCCCCTTGGCCCTCGGGGCGACGCGGCCCCGCCCTACGCTGGTCCCGTGGCCGAAATCGAACCTGACGCTGACCTTGGATCGCACCCCGGCGCGCGGTCCGGCAGCGATGCCGACGGTGGTGTCGGCAGCGGTGCCGACGGTGGTGCCTGGGACCCGGGTGGCGCCGGTGTGCTGTCCCTGCCCTCCGGGCGACTGATACGGGGCCGGGCCCTGCGCCGGCCGCTCCCCGCCGACGGCGGCCCGGCGCCCACGTACGCCGTTCACCTGCTCGGCGGACAGCCGCCTCCGGTCCCCTGGGAAGCGCACTGGCTGCGCTGGCCGGACTTCTGGCTGCCGACCGACCGCGCCGGGGCCCGCGCGGTCCTCACCGAGGCCTGGCGGCGGTCGGCCGGCGAACGCGTCGAGATCGCCTGCTTCGGCGGCCGGGGCCGCACCGGCACGGCCCTGGCTTGCGTCGCCGTCCTCGACGGCGTACCGCCCGGGGAGGCGGTGGCGTACGTACGCCGGCACTACGACCGGCACGCGGTGGAGACACCGTGGCAGCGCGCGTACGTCCGCCGGTTCGGCGTGAGGTGAGCTGGGGTGAGTGCTGCCCACGCCTCTTTCCGGGGGTGCCGCTCTGGCTCCGATCCGGGTCCGGGTGGCCATCGCCGCCTGAGCCCACGGACGGCCCTCCCGCCGCACAGAGAGGCCCTGGCCGGGCGGCACAGCCCCCGGCCAGGGCCCCGCTTCGGTGGTGCGGCCCGAAGTACCCCGCCGTGTACGGCACTCCCTTGCCGCCCGTCGACGGGAACTGCCATGTCTGCACGCACACGGTGACCGCCGACATCCAGGCCGAAACGGTGCCCGGAGAAACTGGTATGTCGACCCCGGTTGTACGTCCACGGGCTGATGCCCGCGCCGCACCGCCTGCCTACGATCGGCGCATGCATGTCACGCCGCCGCTTCCCCCGCTCAAGCGCGTGCCGCCCGGCGCCTGGGTGGCCCTGGCCTGGTGCGCCAGCACCCTGTTCACGTTCCTCGCGCGCGTTCGGCTGCCCGGCGAGACGGCGGCGAACGAGCTGGTCGCCGCTCAGTTCTACCGCTGGGACGGACTGCTGTTCCTCGCGGTGGCATGCGCCCTGGCCCTGGCAGGCAGCCGGCTGCTCGCGCGCCGGCCCCTCACCGCCTTCACCCTGCTGCTCGCGGCGGCCGCCCTGATCACCGTCAACCTCGCCGTGGGAGCGATCCAGCTCGCCCAGTACCTGGCCGTCGACATCGCCCTCTACTTCATCGCGGCCGGCCGTCCCCGCCGTACCGGAGTCGCCGCGCTCACCCTGGCGCTCGCCCTTCTGGTCGCCTGGCTGACGGTGAGGCTGCTGCACGGATGGGGCGTCGGCACACTCGTCGCCCTGACCGTGGCCCTGACCGTCGTCGTCTCCTGGCTGCTCGGCGACGCCACCCACCGCACCCGCGCCCACGCCGAGCAACTGCGCGTCCGGGCAGCGGGCCAGGCCGTCACCGACGAACGTCTGCGCATCGCACGGGAGATGCACGACATGGTCGCCCACAGCATCGGCATCATCGCCCTCCAGGCGGGCGCGGCGGCCCGGGTCGTGCACACCCAGCCGGATGCCGCCCGCGAGGCGATGACGGCGGTCGAGACGGCCGGCCGGGAGACCCTCGCCGGACTGCGACGCATGCTCGTCGCGCTGCGCGAGGCCGACCAGGCCGACCGGCCCCACCCGCCCGGAGCCCTGGGTGTGTTCTCCGACGCGCCGGGCGGATCGCGCGGACAGGGCGACTCCGACGCGCCCGGCCGGTCTCCCGAACACGGTCCCGGAGGGCCGGGCCGTAGCCCCGCGCCCGCCGACAACCGGTCCCGCGTCCCCGAGGCCGCGCCACTGCGCTCCGCCGAGGGACTCGCCGACCTCGACCGGCTGGCCGCCGCGACGACGGCCGCGGGGGTCCGCGTGGACGTCCACTGGACGGGCGCGCGGCCTCAACTCCCGCCGGACATCGACCTGTCCGCGTTCCGGATCGTCCAGGAGTCCGTCACCAACGTCGTACGGCACGCGGCGACGACCGCCTGCCGGGTGACCGTCGACCTCCGCGACACCGAGGTCGCCGTCGAGATCACCGACGACGGCCGGGGGAGGGGCAGTACGACGGACACGGGATTCGGCCTCATCGGCATGCGTGAGCGGGCAGCCCTGCTGCACGGTGAGTTCACCGCGGGCCCGCGCCCCGAGGGCGGCTTCCGGGTGAGCGCCCGCCTTCCGCTCCCGGCCACGAGCACGGCGGCCGCACGATGACGGTCCGGGTGGTCCTCGCCGACGACCAGCAGCTCATCCGCACGGCCCTGCGCATGGTCATCGCCGATATCGAGGACCTGGAGGTGGTGGGCGAGGCGGAGAACGGCGCGGAGGCGGTGGCCCTTGCCGCGCGACTCTGCCCCGACGTCGTCGTCATGGACATCCGCATGCCCGGCATGGACGGCATCGAGGCGACGCGCCGGATCGCCGCGGACGCTGCCGAGCCGCGGAACGAGACGAGGATCGTCGTCCTCACGACCTTCGACGACGACGACTACGTCTACAGGGCGCTGGGCGCCGGCGCGTCCGGGTTCCTGGTCAAGGACATGGCGCTGGACGACATCATCGCGGCGGTCCGCGTGGTGGCGGCCGGGGACGCTCTCATCGCCCCCGGCGTCACGCGCCGGCTCATCCGGGACTTCACCGCCTCCCGGCCAGAACTGGCGCGTGCACAGCGCGAGTTGAAGGGCATCACCGAACGCGAGCGTGAGGTCCTGACGCTGGTCGGTACCGGGCTGTCCAACACGGAGATCGCCGAGCGGCTCTTCATCAGCGTGGCCACGGCGAAGACATACCTCACCCGCCTGCTCTCGAAGCTGGACGCCCGGGACCGCGTCCAGCTGGTGATCATCGCGTACGAGGCGGGGCTGGTGTCCGTGAACCGGTGAGGGCGGGAGGACCGCGCACCGGGTGGGTGCGCACCGGATGTCCGGGCCCGATGGCGCCGGTGTTGGCCGCGACGCCGGTGACGCAAGCCGGGCGAATCGATTCACCATGATCTATTCCGTAGTTTTGCGTGAAAGTCGCACAACCGCGGTGTCTGGGCGGCAATATGGCCTGATCTTCCTCAGAACCACGGACCCGAGGCAGCGCCATGACCAGACCGCAGTCCCCGACGGATCCCTACGCGAGGCCTCAGCGCCCGGCCCAACCGGTCCCGGGCGACTCCCATCGGACCGCGCTCGTCGTGGCCCTGATCGGCGCAGCCGCCACGGTCGTCGCGGCTCTGATCGGACTGTTCGTGCAGTTGAGCGGGGAGGTGGAACAGCGCGACTCCCGTCCGTCACTCGGCGGCGCGTCCTCCGCCTCGGGCACACCGGGCGGGCCCGATGAAGCCGGTGCTCCCCGTACGTCGGGGCCGCCGAGCGCGTCCGCCGCACCCGAGGTGTCCGCCGCGCCCGCGGTGTCCGAAGGGGCCTCCACGGCTCCGGCGGCCGTCGGTCTGCCGGAGGAATTCCTCGGACGCTGGCAGGGCTACGCCGAGGAGGTCGACGCCTCCAGGACCGACCACTACCGCGTCACCGTGGAGCTGGGCGGGGGGACCCGGCGGGAACAGGTCGGCAGCATCCACTACGCGATGGAGTCCTCCGACTGCTACGGCGTCGTCACCCTGACGACGGTCAGCGGCGGCGACCAGGTGACGCTCGGGGAGAACATCCAGTCCGGCAACTGCGTCACGAACGGCCGCATCACCCTCACGCTGAACCCCGGGGACACCATGGACTTCGCCTACGAGTCGACCAAGCGGAACGGCACTCGGCAGTCCGTGGAGGCCGGCCTGGAACGCGTCGCCTGACCGGAGACGAAGGCCGCCGCCCGGGCGCTCGGCGGCGGGCCGGAACCTTCGGGTGGGCCGGGACCCTCGGTGGGCGGACCGGGACCATGCCGGGCGGGCCGGGACCCTTCCGCGCGGAGCCGCCCGCGGTCGGCGTGAGGCGCGTCGTGGGGGTGCCCGGGCGCAAAGAGGCCCATCGGGACCGGGGCGCGGGCGCCGTAGGCGAGAATGGGCCGCATGAGTCTGTTCCGCGACGACGGCATCGTGCTGCGCACCCAGAAGCTGGGTGAGGCGGACCGGATCATCACGCTGCTCACCCGCGGTCACGGGCGCGTACGGGCGGTGGCACGCGGCGTCCGGCGGACCAAGTCCAAGTTCGGGGCGCGCCTCGAACCCTTCTCCCACGTGGACGTGCAGTTCTTCGCGCGCGGCAGCGAACTGATCGGCCGCGGCCTGCCCCTGTGCACGCAGAGCGAGACGATCGCTCCGTACGGTGGCGGAATCGTCACCGACTACGCGCGCTACACCGCGGGCACCGCCATGCTGGAGACCGCCGAGCGGTTCACCGACCACGAGGGGGAGCCCGCGGTGCAGCAGTATCTGCTGCTGGTCGGCGGACTCCGCACCCTCGCCCGGGGCGAGCACGAGCCGCACCTCGTCCTCGACGCTTTCCTGCTGCGCTCCCTCGCCGTCAACGGCTACGCGCCCAGCTTCAGCGCCTGTGCCAAATGCGGCATGCCGGGACCGAATCGGTTCTTCTCGGTCGCGGCGGGAGGTTCCGTCTGCGTCGACTGCCGGGTGCCCGGCAGCGTCGTACCCTCGCCTCAGGCCCTCGAACTCCTCGGTGCGCTGCTCACGGGAGACTGGGAGACGGCGGACGCGAGCGAGCCGCGGCACGTCCGGGAGGGCAGCGGGCTGGTGTCGGCCTATCTGCACTGGCATCTGGAGCGCGGACTGCGTTCCCTGCGCTTCGTGGAGAAGTAGGCGCCACCCGGGCACGCGGGAACGACGAGAACAGCACCAACGGCAAGCAGAGCCACAGCAAGACGAGCGCCGAGCGCAAGCAAGAGGGAGACGAGAAGCACATGGTCGTACGCGGGATCCTGGGACGCCAGCGCCGCGAGTACAAGACGCCGGAACCGCACCCCTCCGGTGCCCGCGCGCCCAAACTCCCCGGCGAGCTCATCCCGAACCATGTGGCGGTCGTCATGGACGGGAACGGCCGATGGGCCAAGGAGCGCGGGCTGCCGCGCACCGAGGGGCACCGGGTCGGCGAGGGCGTCGTCATGGACGTCCTCAAGGGCTGCATCGAGATGGGTGTGAAGAACCTCTCCCTCTACGCCTTCTCCACCGAGAACTGGAAGCGCTCGCCCGACGAGGTGCGCTTCCTCATGAACTTCAACCGGGACGTCATCCGGCGCCGCCGCGACGAGATGGACGAGCTCGGCATCCGGATCCGCTGGGTCGGCCGCATGCCAAAGCTGTGGAAGTCCGTCGTCCAGGAGCTCCAGATCGCCCAGGAGCAGACGACGCAGAACGACGCCATGACGCTGTACTTCTGCGTCAACTACGGCGGTCGTGCCGAGCTCGCGGACGCCGCCAAGGCGATGGCCGCCGATGTCGCCGCCGGCCGGCTCGACCCCGACAAGGTCTCCGAGAAGACCATCCAGAAGTACCTGTACTACCCGGACATGCCGGACGTCGATCTGTTCCTGCGCCCCAGCGGCGAGCAGCGCACCTCCAACTACCTCATCTGGCAGTCGAGTTACGCCGAGATGGTCTTCCAGGACGTGCTGTGGCCCGACTTCGACCGGCGTGACCTGTGGCGTGCCTGCGTCGAATACGCGCAGCGCGACCGGCGTTTCGGCGGCGCCGTCCCGAACGAGGACCTGCTCGCCATGGAGCAGGGCATGCGGGGCGACGGCTCGTAACACCCGCCGCCCGGGGCGTTGTCCGGACCTGGCCCTACGATCATGGCTCATCACCACCGAACCGGGGAGGGGCCGTGGTCGAGGGCCAGGGTGCTGCGCGGTCGCAGGAGTTGCCGCAGCAGGAATCGCGGGAGCACGGGCAAGGGGCCGACGGCGTCGAGCTGGAGTACCTGCCGACCGTCGCGGACTACACGTCGGCGCTGAGAGCGCGAAGAGGGGTCAGCCGGGCGGGCCGGATCCAGCGCCGGATGTTCGGTCTCGGGGGCTTCTTCGTCACCATGGCGATCGTGGCCTCGCTGGTCAGCGGAGAGGCGCCGGACTTCGCGCTGGTCTGGATCGCCCTCTGCGTGCTCCTGGTCGTGTTCATGCCCTGGCTCCAGGCCCGCCAGGTGCACCGCGTCTCGCAGCAGCGGGGCACCTTCCGGGTGACCGTGACGGACGCCGCCGGGGTGTCCGTGGCCACCGAGAACACGACGGCCACGGTCGACTGGGCCGCCCAGCCCCGCTACCGCGAGAGGCCGGACCTCTTCGTCCTGTTCAGCGCGGACAAGAACGCCTCGTGCTTCACCGTGCTGCCCAAGCGCGCCGTGCGCACTCCCGACGACGTGGACCGGCTGCGGACGATCCTCGACCGCAACACGACCCGCGTCTGACCGCCCTGGTGCGGCGGGTCGGCCGGTGGCCGCCGCGCACTCCGCGATCTCTCGCGAGGAAGTCCGCCGCGAGCTCGGGCGGCCCTCGGCTCAGCCCTTCGCCGCCGCGCACTCCGCGCACGTGCCGAAGATCTCCACCGTGTGGGCCACGTTCACATAGCCGTGCTCCGTAGCGATGGCCTCGGCCCACTTCTCGACGGCCGGGCCCTCCACCTCCACCGCCTTGCCGCAGACACGGCAGACGAGGTGGTGGTGGTGTTCGCCGGAGGAGCAGCGCCGGTAGACGGACTCACCCTCCGACGTACGCAGGACGTCGACCTCGCCGGCGTCGGCCAGGGACTGCAGCGTGCGGTAGACCGTGGTGAGCCCGACCGAGTCGCCCTTGTGCTTGAGCATGTCGTGAAGCTCCTGCGCGCTGCGGAACTCGTCCACCTCGTCGAGCGCGGCCGCCACGGCGGCACGCTGCCGGGTGGAACGGCCCCGGACGGGCGATCCAGCGGTTGTCACCGTTGCCTCCTCGCGTCTGCCCTTGCCCGGCCATTGTGCCAGTCCGGGCTGTGCCCGGTCAGACGCCGACGGTGCTCTCCGTGCCGCGCGCGGCCGGAATCGTGCACTCCGCGGGGTCTCCGGAGGCCTGCGCCGCGGCCAGTGCCCGGGCCCGGCGCCGGGCCAGCGGCGCCGCGAGCGCGGTCAGCGCGATGAACACGCCGATCGTCAGCAGCACGATCGTCGCGCCGGGCGGCACGTCCTGGTAGTACGACGTCACGGTGCCGCCGATCGTCACGGTCACCCCGATCGCCACCGCGACGGCGAAGGTCGCCGCGAAGCTCCGGGTGAGCTGCTGGGCCGCCGCCACCGGCACCACCATCAGCGCGCTCACGAGCAGCAGCCCGACCACCCGCATGGCGACGGTCACCGTGACCGCCGCCGTGACCGCCGTCAGCAGGTTCAGGGCCCGCACCGGAAGACCGGTCACCCGCGCGAACTCCTCGTCCTGGCTGACCGCGAACAACTGGCGGCGCAGTCCCACCGTGACGGCCACGACGAAGGCGGCCAGCAGGCAGATCGCCGTCACGTCGGACTCGCTCACCGTCGACAGGGAGCCGAAGAGATACGAGGTCAGGTTGGCGTTCGAGCCACCCGGCGCGAGGTTGATGAACATCACGCCGCCCGCCATGCCCCCGTAGAAGAGCATGGCCAGCGCGATGTCCCCGCGCGTCCTGCCGTACCAGCGGATCAGCTCCATGAGCACGGCGCCCAGCACGGACACGGCCATCGCCATCCACACCGGTGACGTGGACAGCAGGAAACCGAGGCCGACACCCGTCATGGCCACATGGCCGATCCCGTCGCCCATCAGGGCCTGGCGGCGCTGGACCAGATAGATGCCGACGGCGGGCGCGGTGATGCCCACCAGGACGGCGGCGAGCAGGGCCCGCTGCATGAAGGCGTAGTCGAGGATGTCCATCAGCTCAGCAGTCCCGTCCGGAGGGGTTCGGCGTCATGAGCCGCGTGCGGGTGTACGTGGTCGTGGCCGGGCAGCGCGTGCTGGCCGACCGCCCGCGGCGGCGGGCCGTCGTGCAGCACGCAGCCGTCCCGCAGGACGACCGCGCGGTCGATCAGCGGCTCCAGGGGGCCCAGCTCGTGCAGCACGAGCAGGACGGAGGTGCCCTGGGCGACCTGGTCGCGCAGGGTCGCGGCCAGCACCTCCTGGCTGGCGAGGTCCACGCCGGCCATCGGCTCGTCCATGATCAGCAGCTCGGGCTCGCAGGCCAGCGCGCGGGCGATGAGGACCCGCTGGTGCTGCCCGCCCGACAGGGCGTTCACGGAGTCCTTCGCGCGGTCCGCCATCCCGACGAGCTCCAGGGCCCGCCGTACGGCCGCGTGGTCGGCCTTGCGGAGCACACCGAAGCGCGCGCGGGACAGCCGCCCGGATGCGACGATCTCGGTCACCGTCGCCGGCACACCGCCCGCCGCCGTGGTGCGCTGCGGGACGTACCCGACCCGGTGCCAGTCGCGGAAGCGGCGCCGCGGGACGCCGAAGATCTCGATCTCGCCGGCGCTGACGGCGACCTGGCCGATGACACCGCGCACCGCGGTCGACTTGCCGGAGCCGTTGGCGCCGAGCAGCGCGACGACCTCGCCGCGGCGCACGGTGAGATCGATGCCGCGCAGGACCGGGCGCGAACCCAGCTCCGCCCGCACACCGCGCAGGGATACGACGGACTCGCTCACGACGTCCTCCACACTGGTCACTTGGCGCCGAGAGCCTTCTGCAGCGCCTTCAGGTTCGACTCCATGACCTGCATGTAGTCGCTGCCCCTGGACTTGTCGGTGATGCCTTCGAGCGGGTCGAGGACATCCGTCCGAAGACCCGTGTCGTCGGCGATCGTCCTGGCCGTCCTGTCGCTGACGAGCGTCTCGTAGAACACCGTCGTGACGCCGTCGGCCTTCGCCGTCGTCTCCAGGCCCTTCACCCGGTTCGCGCTGGGCTCCGACTCCGGGTCCAGGCCGTTGATGGCCTCCTCGGTGAGCCCGTAACGCTCGGCGAGGTAGCCGAACGCGGCGTGCGTGGTGATGAAGGTCCTGGTCTTCGTGTCCGCGAGGCCGTTGTGGAAGTCGGTGTTCAGCGCGACGAACTTCCTCCGCAGCGCCGACATGTTCTTCTCGTAGTCCGCGGCGTGCTTCGGGTCGGCCTTCTTCAGCTCGTCGGAGACCCCCTCGGCGACCTCCGCGAACCGCACCGGGTCGAGCCAGATGTGCGGGTCGGTGGCGCCGCTCTCCTCGCCCTCGCTGTCGTCGTGCGCGGCCGCGTGCCCGCCGACCTCGTTGCCGTGCTTCTCCAGCGTCGTCAGCGAAGCGGCGTCGATCTTGGTCTTCACCTCGGCCTGGGCCACCGCGTCGTCGACGGCCGGCTGGAGGTTCTTGAGGTAGAGGACGGCGTCCGCCTCCTGGAGCTGCGCCGTCTGCCGGGCGCTGATCTCCAGGTCGTGCGGCTCCTTGCCGGGCTGGGTCAGGTTCGTGACGTTCACATGCGTCCCGCCGATCTGCTCGGCGAGGTACTGAAGGGGGTAGAACGACGCCACAACGTCGAATTTTCCGTTGCTCCTGCCGTCGGCCGAGGCGGAGCCCGAGCAGGCGGTGAGAGCGCCGAGACCGAGGGCGGTGGCCGCCACGACCGCGGACCCCGATATGAGGCGTCGTCGTACGTTCATGACACTCATTTTCAACAAATCTGGAAACGATTGTCAACAAGCCCTCGTCGGAGTGGTCTCGCACCCCCCGACAAGAGGCATCAAGTGGATGTAAGCGGCAGCAAGCGGCCCACTCCGCGAACCGATTTGATACAGGGGTGGGCGACGCCGGTAACCTGAAGCATTCGCTGCCGTCCGTTCGTAATGAAGAGAGCACCGTGGCCGCCGACAAGATCGAGACCATCGTCAGCCTGAGCAAGCGCCGTGGCTTCGTTTTCCCCAGTAGTGAGATCTACGGCGGACAGCGTGCCGCCTGGGACTACGGCCCGCTCGGCGTCGAGCTCAAGGAGAACATCAAGCGCCAGTGGTGGCGTTACATGGTCACCTCCCGTGAGGACGTCGTCGGTATCGACTCGTCGGTGATCCTGGCCACCGAGACCTGGGTCGCCTCCGGCCACGTCGCCACCTTCACCGACCCCCTCACCGAGTGCACCTCCTGTCACAAGCGCTACCGCGCAGACCACCTGGAGGAGGCCTACGAGGCGAAGCACCACCGCCTCCCCGAGAACGGCCTCTCGGACGTCAACTGCCCGAACTGCGGCAACAAGGGCATGTTCACCGAGCCCAAGCAGTTCTCCGGCCTGCTCAGCACCCACCTCGGCCCCACCCAGGACAGCGGCTCCGTCGCCTACCTGCGCCCCGAGACCGCCCAGGGCATCTTCACCAACTTCGCCCAGGTGCAGACCACCTCGCGCCGCAAGCCGCCCTTCGGCATCGCGCAGATGGGCAAGTCCTTCCGCAACGAGATCACGCCCGGCAACTTCATCTTCCGCACCCGCGAGTTCGAGCAGATGGAGATGGAGTTCTTCGTCAAGCCGGGCGAGGACGAGAAGTGGCAGGAGTACTGGATGCAGGAGCGCTGGAACTGGTACACCGGCCTCGGCCTCAGCGAAGACAACATGCGCTGGTACGAGCACGCCAAGGAGAAGCTCTCCCACTACTCCAAGCGCACCGCCGACATCGAGTACCGCTTCCAGTTCGGCGGCAACGAGTGGGGTGAGCTGGAGGGCGTCGCCAACCGCACCGACTTCGACCTCGGCGCGCACTCCAAGGCCTCCGGCCAGGACCTCTCCTACTTCGACCAGGAAGCCGGAGAGCGCTGGACCCCGTACGTCATCGAGCCCGCCGCCGGTGTCGGCCGCGCCATGCTCGCCTTCCTCCTCGACGCCTACGTCGAGGACGAGGCCCCGAACGCCAAGGGCAAGATGGAGAAGCGCACCGTGCTGCGCCTCGACCCGCGCCTCGCGCCCGTCAAGGTCGCCGTGCTGCCCCTGTCGCGCAACCCGGAGCTCTCGCCCAAGGCCAAGGGTCTGGCCACCGCGCTGCGCCAGAACTGGAACATCGAGTTCGACGACGCCGGCGCCATCGGCCGCCGCTACCGTCGCCAGGACGAGATCGGCACCCCGTTCTGCGTCACCGTCGACTTCGACACCCTCGACGACAACGCCGTCACGGTGCGCGAGCGCGACTCGATGAAGCAGGAGCGCGTCTCGCTCGACCAGATCGAGGGCTACCTGGCCGGCCGCCTCATCGGCTGCTGATCACCCGCCGCTCACGAAGCCCCCGGTTCCCGAGCAGGGAACCGGGGGCTTCGCGTCGTCCCGGACCATGGGGTGTCCGGGCATCGATGGCACCGGCTGCCGGGCGGCACCGGTGCGGCGTGGGTGGCACCGGTGGCGGCGCCTCCTCCCGGCACCGTCGGCCGGGCCGGCCTCAACGGCCCTGCAGGGCCTTCACGTTGTCGCCGAACGTCCAGCTCTTCGAGCCGTCCCAGTTGACGGACCAGGTCATCAGACCCTTGAGACCGGTGCCGTAGTGGCGCCAGGCCTGGGAGACGAGACTCGGTGACATGTAGCCACCGCCGGCACCGGACTGCGCGGGCAGCCCCGGCACCTGCTTGTCGTAGGGAACCCTGATGGTGGTCCCCTGCACCACGAGCCCCTTGTTCAGGCAGTCGGTCTGAGCGGTGAAGCCCTGCACCGTGCCCGCGGAGTACGAGTCACCGGAGCAGCCGTACATGCTCCCGTTGTAGTACTGCATGTTCAGCCACCACAGACGCCCGTTGTCCGCGTACTTCTTGACGATCGGCAGATAGGCGCCCCAGATCGAGCCGTACGCGACGCTGCCACCGGTGACGTACGCCGTCTCCGGCGCCATGGTCAGCCCGAAGCCGGCCGGCATCTGCGCCAGCACCCCGTCGATGATGCGGATCAGGTTGGCCTGGGAGGCGGAGAGCTGACCGATGTTCCCGCTGCCGACGAGCCCCGTCTCGATGTCGATGTCGATCCCGTCGAAGTTGTACTTCTTCAGGATGGGAACGATCGTCGCGACGAAACGGTCGGCGACCGCGGACGAACTCAGGTCGATCCCGGCGGCCGCGCCACCGATGGACAGCAGGATCGTCTGCCCCGACGCCTTGGCCGCGCACATCTCGGCGGGCGTCGCGACCTTCACGCCGGTGTCCATCCCGTCCTGCCACAGCGCGGTGCCGTCCGAGCGGATGACGGGGAACGCCGCGTTGATCACGTTGTAGCCGTGTGCGGCGATACGGGAGTCGGTGATCGGCGTCCACCCGAAGGGCGGGTGCACACCGTTGGCGGAGCCGTCCCAGTTCTCCCAGTACCCCTGGAGAACCTTTCCGGCGGGGCGGGACTTGACGGCGCAGGTGTCCGCCGCGGAGGCGCTGGGGGCGCCCGCGATCGACAGCGGGGTGAGGACGGCCGCCGCCAGGGCGACGGCGAGCAGGCGCAGCTTCCGACGGATCATGCGAGGCCTCCCGGTGGGGGTGCGGTGAGGTGTCGTAGGCATGACAGTCGCGCGGTCCAGACCTTTCGTCAATAGGTCTGGACCAAAGTGACGCCGGTGACTCCGGGCGATGGCCCGCGGTTCACCGGCGGCCGGCCGTGAGCGCGGGGCGGACGGGGTCGGCCCGCGCGGGGCGGACGGGGTACGCGCCGGTGGGCAGGTCCGGAGCCCGGCGCACCAGGCCGGGACCCGCCGTGCGCGGGCGGCCCCGGCCCCCGGGCGGGCGCTCGGTGTCACCCGGCCTCGCGGCGCACGCGCAGCCGGGCCGTGAGGCTTTCAGTGGCGGTCGTGGAGCTCTTCCAGGGCGGCCCGCTCGCGGTGCTCCTGGTAGGGGGCATGGCCGGTGAGGGCGACGGCGAAATCCTCGGCGACCGAATCGATCAGGGTCTGCGCGGGAGTGACCCAGCTCTCGAACCGGCCCCCGATCGCGGCCTCCACCACCTGGTCGGCGTCGTCCGGGCTCATGCCGGTGCTGATGAGGAACCAGAGCAGGAGCCGTCCGGCCTGCCCCGGCAGCGCACCCGCCACGCCCGAGTCCAGCGCGAGCGTCACGAGCCGGACGCAGGCCCGCTCCAGGTGCCAGCTGCGGTCCTCGGGGGAGGCGTCGGGCGGCGGCGCCAGTTCCGCGAAGCGCAGGGCCAGCCACTCCAGCACCCCGCGCCACTGGACCAGCGCGGCCGCCGCGCGGGCCGCGGTCTCGTCGGGAGTCGTGACCGAGGTGGACGCGTGGCCCCAGCCGCCGGGGACTCCGCCGTACTGGTAGTCCCACCTCCAGCCCAAGGCCCAACTGCCGTAGCGCTCACGGATGATCGCGTCCACCTGTTGCTCGCACCAGGACTCGCCCTGCCACCAACCTGCCGGGCCGGAGAGCACGGGCGGAACCCATGGGCGGACCAGTGCGCGCAGGCGCGCCTCCTCGTCCTCGTCCCAGGTGAAGGGGTGGCGGGCCGGGTCGAGATGCCTCCAGTTCCGCACGGTCTCGTAGGAGACGGGGGGTACGAGGTTCTCGGGGAAGGGCAAGGTGTCTCGGTGGTACGTCAGTGCCGGGCCCGCCCTTTTGTCCGCCGCTGTGGTGCCCTCAGTCTCCGCCCGTGGAGCCGGACCCGGCGACTGAATTTCCGGACCTCGAACCCTGACCCGGACCTCGACCCGGACCTCGGACCTCGACCCGGACCTCGGACCCGGACCCCGACCCGGACCTCGGACCCCAACCGGGCCCCCCGGACCTCGAACCCCGGACCCGACCCGCCGACCCAGGCCCCGGCGCGCACCGCGTCCGCGGTGTGATCCGGGTGACCGCCCTCAGGCCTCTTTGGGGTCGACCGTCGCCTGGTGTTCCTCGGCCAGGTGCTCCTCCGCCTTCAACCAGGGGAGGAACTGGGCGCTTTTGCGCCAGCCGCAGGTGTCGCATCTGATGGTGCGCTGCACACCCGCTCGTTGCACGCGGACGGTGTGTTCGCGGCCGTGCTGGTCCCAGCGGCTTACTTTGCTCGTGTTGATCTGCAGCATGACGCCTCCTGGTTCTCCCGCTTCGTCTGCGCAGCAAGGAGTGTGCAGCATGGTGAAGATCAACGGGGGTTCTTCGGCGGTGAGTTCGGTGAGGGCGCGGTCGCTCTCAGGAGGCGGCGAGGTGTCCTTCGGCGGGCTCGTCGGCGGTGGTGGTGACGTTGACCTGGTGTTCTGTCCGCCGGTTCACGGGAACCCAGGTCGCCGTGAAACTCGCCGAGCAGGCGGCGCACCAGCGCGTCACGAGGGCTTCCAGTTCGGCGCGTTGGGGCTCGGTCCCCGGAGTCGGCGCGTATTCGTCCAGGAGGTGCGGCAGCATGGCCGCGGCCCGGAGCGGGGTGCGCCGGGCGAAGCCTCGATGCCGGCCGCGCGGGCGCGGGTGAGAGCGGGCAGCGGCGTGAAGGACGGGCGCGCGGGGGTCCCGGCTGGGGGCCAACGGGCCGCCTGCGCGCAGCGTTTCGGCCACGGCCCGGTGCATGCTGAAGCCGGCGTCCGGACCGGGCGGACGAAGGTGCCGCCGACGTCCGTGCCGGGCAGGGAGATCTGGATGATGTGCCGGGTGGCCGGGTGGCCGGGTGGCCGGGTGGCCGGGTGGCCGGGTGACCTGGTGGCCGGCCGGCCGCCGGTTCGCGCGGTCGGCCGGCCGGTCGGGACGGGCGCCTCAGCTGATCGTGCGCGGCAGCCGCAGGCTCAGTGCCGTGGTCAGGGCCACGCCCACCAGCTGGACCAGGAGTGTCGTCACCAGGGCGTCGCGCATGCCGTGGGCCGGGACGAGGGACAGGAACAGGGTGCCGAGGGTGGCCACCCCGACGGCGAGGGCCGCCTGCTGGGTGGTGGCCATCACGCCGCTGCCGACGCCGGCCCGGGCGGCCGGCACCTCGGAGAGGACGATCCGGATGAGGACGGGGAGCTGGAGCGCCTGACCCGCGCCGGCGACCGCCGCGCCGGGCAGCAGTTCCGCCACCCCGAGGTCCGGCCAGGACCGCCAGGCGGCCAGCGCGATGAGCGCCACGCCCACCGCCTGGATCAGCCCGCCGGCGGTGACGACCCGGGTGCCGTAGCGGGCGATCAGCCGCGGGCCGCACAGGGACGTGATGAAGAAGACGACCGCCATGGGAGCGAGGGCCATCCCCGCGGAGACGGGACCGAGCCCCGCGCCGCGCTGCAGAGCCACCGCGATCACGAACATGAAGCCGCTGAAGCCGATCGAGAACGGCACGATCATGATCAGGCCCCGGCGCAGCGAGGTCAGCTTGAGCAGGCTCGGCGGTACCAGGGGGGTCCGGCCGCGCCGGTCCGCGCGGCGTTCGACGAGGCAGAAGGCGGCGGCCGCGAGCGGGAACAGGGCGAGGGACACCCAGGTCCACAGCGGCCAGCCCGCCGCCCGGCCCTCGGTGAGCGGGGCGAGCAGGGCCAGCAGGGCGACCGCGAGCAGGACGGTGCCGGGGGTGTCGATCGGCTCCGGGTGCTGCGAGCGGGTCTCGGGGACGGCACGGGTGGCCAGGACCAGACCGAGGACGACGACGGGCACGTTCACGAGGAACACCGAGCGCCAGCCGGTGCCCGCGATGTCGGCCGCGACCAGGACGCCGCCGAGGATCTGCCCGGCCACCATGGACAGGCCGGCCGTGGCGCCGTACAGGCCCATCGCCTTGGCGCGGCGGGGCCCGGAGGTCGCCGACTGGATGGTGGCGAGGACCTGCGGCAGCATCGCCGCGGACGCCGCGCCCTGGGCGACACGTGCCGCCACCAGCGTCCACGCGGTGGGCGCGAGGCCGCAGGCGAGTGAGGTCAGGCCGAAGGCCGCCATGCCGCCGAGGAAGAGCCGGCGCCGGCCGAACAGGTCGCCGAGCCGTCCGCCGAGGACCAGCAGGACGGCGTACGCGACCCCGTAGCCGGCGACGACCAGTTCGAGGACGGCCTCACTCGCGTTCAGGTCATGCCCGATGGTCGGGAGGGCTACGTTGACGATGAAGAAGTCGATCAGGGGCAGTGCCGCGCCCAGCAGCACGGTGAACAGACCGAGGCCGCCCAGTGCGGGTGGCGCGGTGGGGGCGCGGACTGCGGTGGTGAGAGTTCCGGTTTCTGTCACGTCCTCCAGACTTCTCCCGTACTCAGACGGGTACCAGAGTCTTCTTATCCTGGTACAAGCACTACCTGGCAACAGGCTGCGGTGAGCGGCAGGCTGGAGGCATGACGACCATGGTGCGGGACACGACCACCGGCCCGGACCCGGCACGACCCACCCCGGACCCGGCACGACCCACCACGGGCGGGACGCGATCCGTCCCGGACGCGGGGGCCCCGGGTCCGGGACGGTCGGTTCCGGCTCCGGCGGCTTCCGGACGGCCGCCCGCGGACGCGGCCCCCGGCAGTGCGCCCGGCCCCTCGCGGACGTCGGGCCCCGCGGGGTCCCGCGGCAGCGAGATCCGGCGGCACGAGCTGGCCACCTTCCTGCGCAGCCGGCGCGAGCGCATCACGCCCGAGCAGGTCCAGCTGCCCCGTGGCCGCCGTCGGCGCACACCGGGCCTGCGCCGCGAGGAGGTCGCCCAGCTCTCCGCGGTCGGGGTCACCTGGTACACCTGGCTCGAGCAGGCGCGCGACATCCAGGTCTCCGAGCAGGTCCTCGACGCCCTGGCGCGCACCCTGCGGCTCGACTCCAGCGAGCGGGCGCACCTCTTCCAGCTGGCCGGAGCCGTCGACCCCTCGCCCGCCGCCCAGTGCGCGGTCATCACCCCGGCGCTGCGCCAGATCCTGACCCAGCTGGAGCCGGTTCCGGCCTGCATCCAGAACAGCCGGTACGACATCCTGGCGTACAACCGCACGTACGCGCGTCTGATGATGGGCGACCTCGACACGATCCCGCCCGCCGACCGCAACTGCATGATCCTCGCCTACACCAACGCGGAGTGGCGCCGGTCGATCGTCCTCCTGGACGAGACCATGCGACTGATGGCCGCGCGGCTGCGCGTCTCGATGGCCGGGCACCTCGGGGAACCCGCCTGGAAGATGCTGCTGAAGCGCCTGAGGTCCGAGTCCGCCGAGTTCCGCGAGATCTGGGACCGGTACGAGGTGGTCGGCGCCCGCGGCAAGACCAAGAAGTTCGTGAACCCGTACGTCGGTCTCGTCACCGTCGATCACACCGACCTGTGGCTCGCGCCCGACCTGGGCGCCCGCATGGTGACGTACGCGCCCTCCGACGAGGAGAGCCGCGAACGGCTGGAGAAGCTGCACGCGATCGCGCTGGAGGCGGAGGCGGAGGCGGAGGCGGAGGCCGCAGCCGCAGCCGAGGCCGGAACGGCATCCCGCGCGGAGGCGCCGGGGGCGGCCTGATCCGGGTGCCGCCGACGCCGACGCCGAGGGTGCCGTCCGTATCGTCGGCGCGGTGGGGCGTCGGTACGGACGGACGGCGGACGTGGTGAGGCGCCGGTACGCACGGACGGCGGACGCGGTGAGGCGCCAGCCCGGTCAGACGGCGGACGCGGTGACGCGCCAGCCCGGTCAGACGGCGGAGCGGTCCTGTGCCCGTACGTCCGCCGTCTCCCGGATCTCCGGGGACTCCAGCAGGCGGGCCGTGCGCTCGGCCGTCGCGCGGGCCCAGCGCCCGCTGGTGAGCGCGCCGAGGACGAGGACGGCGAGACCGCAGCCGGTGATGACCCACCAGCCGGGGCGGGCCGCCGCGACGAAGGTGTCCCGGTAGGCGGAGGCGTGGATGCCGGAGGCGAGGGCCGCTCCGATGACGGCGACGCCGAGGGTGCCGCCGATCTGGCGGCTGGTCGAGGCGACGGCGGCGGCGACGCCCGCCTGGGAGCGGGGCATGCCGGAGACGGCCGTGTTGGTGATGGGGGCGTTCACGAATCCGAAGCCGAGGCCGAAGAAGACGTAACCGATGACGAGCGTGACGTTCGACGTCTCCCCTTCGAACGCGGCGAACAGCACCCCGCTCACGGTCATCGCGACACCGGCGATCAGCAGCGACGGGCGGGGGCCGCGGCTGCCGACCAGGCGTCCCGAGACGGGCGCGCAGACGAAGCACAGGGCGGCCATGGGCAGCATCCACAGGCCCGCGTGCAGGGCGTCGAGGCCGCGCACGTTCTGCAGGTACAGCGTCGACAGGAACAGGAAGCCGCTGAGCGCGGCGAACGCGCTCACCGCGATGACGGTGGCACCGCTGAACGGCGCCGAGCGGAAGAAGCGCAGGTCGATGAGGGGTTCGTCGCGCCGGGGTTCGTACCACAGGAGGCCGAGCAGCGCGGCGAGGGCGATCACGCCGAAGCCGGTGGTCCACAGGGCGCCGGAGGTGGGCGCCTCGATGATGGCGTACGTCAGCGAGCCGAGCAGCACGATGACGAGGAGCTGGCCGACCGGGTCGGGGCGGCGGGCCTTGGGGGCGCGGGACTCGGGGACGAAGCGCAGGGTCAGCAGGAGCGCGGCGAGGCCGATGGGGAGGTTGATCCAGAAGATCGACCGCCAGCCGACCGTCTCGACGAGCAGGCCGCCCACCAGAGGTCCGGCGGCCATGGAGATGCCGACCACGGCGCCCCACACGCCGATCGCGCGGGCGCGTTCGCGCGGGTCCGTGAAGGTGTTGGTGATGATCGACATCGCCACCGGGTTCAGCATCGAGCCGCCGACCGCCTGCACCATCCGGAAGACGATGAGCGCGTCGAGGTTCGGGGCGAGGGAGCAGAGCACCGAGCCGATGGTGAAGAGGACCAGGCCCGCCATGAAGACCTTGCGCCGGCCGATACGGTCGGCGGTGGAGCCCGCGAGCATCAGCAGGGAGGCCAGCACCAGGGTGTACGCGTCGATGGCCCACTGCATGCCCGCGACGCTCGTGTGCAGTTCCCGCTGCATCGAGGGCAGGGCGACGTTCAGGACCGTGACGTCGAGGCTCACGATCAGCAGGCTCATGCAGCAGATCGCGAGCACCAGCATCCGGTGACGGTGGCTGAGCTCAGACATTCCCTCAATGTACGCCGCTGTCGATAGTGTGTCTAACTAATGACCGCTACACGATCTTTCGCGCGAGCACCCGGCGCCGTGCGCCACAATGGGGGAATGTCCACGCCCACGTCCACCGTGAACCCCCTGCTGTCGATCGGTCCCCACCAGGTGCAGCCGCCCATCGTCCTGGCCCCCATGGCCGGGATCACGAACGCGCCGTTCCGCACGCTGTGCCGCGAGTTCACGGGCGGCAAGGGCCTGTTCGTCAGCGAGATGATCACCACGCGGGCGCTGGTCGAACGCAACGAGAAGACCATGCAGCTGATCCACTTCGACGCGACCGAGAAGCCGCGCTCGATCCAGCTCTACGGGGTCGACCCCGCCACCGTCGGCAAGGCCGTCCGCATGATCGCGGAAGAGGACCTCGCCGACCACATCGACCTCAACTTCGGCTGCCCGGTCCCCAAGGTCACCCGCAAGGGCGGCGGCTCCGCCCTCCCGTACAAGCGCCACCTGCTGCGCGCGATCCTGCGCGAGGCCGTCGGCGGCGCCGGGGACCTGCCCGTCACCATGAAGATGCGCAAGGGCATCGACGACGACCACATCACCTTCCTCGACGCCGGGCGGATCGCGGTCGAGGAGGGCGTGACGGCGATCGCGCTGCACGGCCGTACCGCGGCCCAGCACTACGGCGGCACCGCGGACTGGGACGCCATCGCCCGCCTGAAGGAACACGTGCCGGAGATCCCCGTCCTCGGCAACGGCGACATCTGGTCGGCGGACGACGCGCTGCGGATGATGCGCGAGACCGGGTGCGACGGGGTCGTGGTCGGGCGCGGGTGCCTCGGCCGGCCGTGGCTGTTCGGTGACCTGGTAGCGGCCTTCGAGGGCCGCGCCGATGCCTACGCGCGGCCGGCGCTGCGCGAGGTCGCCGCGGTCATGGTCCGCCACGCCACGCTCCTCGGCGAGTGGATCGGCGACGAGGCGCGCGGAGTCATCGACTTCCGCAAGCACGTCGCCTGGTACCTCAAGGGCTTCGCGGTCGGCTCGGAGATGCGCAAGCGCCTCGCCATCACCTCCTCGCTCGCCGAACTCTCCGACGGACTGGCCGAGCTGGACCTCGACCAGCCGTGGCCGTCGGGCGCCGACGGACCCCGCGGCCGTACCTCAGGCAACAACAGGGTCGTCCTGCCGGACGGCTGGCTGAAGGACCCCTACGACTGCGCGGGCGTGTCCGAGGACGCGGAACTGGACACGTCCGGCGGCTGAGCCGCCGGACGCGAGGTGCGCGCGCCGCCCCGCGCGCGCACCGGACCCGGACCCGTCAGGCGCCACCCACCGCCGTGAGCAGGGCCAGGGGGGCCGCCGCCGACCTCGACTCCCTTATACAGGCGTGCGGGTAGGGCACCGGCTCGGCATGGGTGTCGCGCCCGTAGCCCGCGAGAACCTCGGGGAGGCGGTGACCGGCGGCCGTGGCGGCGTCCACGAGCGCGTGCGCCACCGTACGGGCCTCGTCGTGCAGGCCGTACCGCGCCAGCCCCAGCGTGATGAGGGCGTTGTCGTGGGGCCAGACCGAACCCCGGTGATACGACAGCGGATGGTAGGCGGGCTGGCCGGAGGCCAGCGTGCGCACGCCCCAGCCGGAGAAGAAGTCCGGTTCGAGGAGCCGGCGGCCCACCAGCTCGCCGTACTCCTTGTCCAGCAGGCCGGACCACAGCAGATGACCCGCGTCCGAGGCGAGCGCGTCGACATGGCGGCCGTCGCCGTCCAACGCCAGCGCGGGGAAGGAGTGTTCACTCATCCAGAAGTCCCGCTGGAACCGGTCGCGAAGGTCGGCGGCGGCCTGTTCCAGGAGCGCCGCGTAGACCTCGTCGCCCCAGACCGTGCGGGCCAGCAGCGCGGTGCGGCGCAGCGCGTCGTACGCGTATCCCTGGGCGCCCGCCGCCATCACCGGGCCGGTCGGGCGGCTGCCGTCGGCCGAACAGATGGCGCCGGGGGAGTCCTTCCAGTTCTGGTTGGCGAGGCCGCCGCCGTCCGCCCGGTAGACGAGATAGCCGCGCGAGGTCAGTCCGCCGTGGTCCAGCATCCAGCCGATCGCCGCACGGGCGTTGGGCTCCAGCCGGCGGGCCAGCGCCACATCACCGGTCCGCTCGGTGTACGCGCCGAGCAGCACCAGGAACAGCGGCGTCGCGTCCACCGAACCGTAGTAACGCCCGTACGGCACCTGCCCGAAGTGCGCCAGCTCGCCGTGCCGCACCTCGTGCACGATCTTGCCGGGCTGGGCGACCGTGTCCGCTCCCACCTCGACCGCCTGGGTGGCGGCCAGCGCGGGCAGCGTGGCGGCGGCGAGCTGGGGCCGGTAGGGCAGCGCGAAGAGCGAGGTGAGCAGCGCGTCTCGGCCCAGCAGGGTGAGGAACCAGGGGACTCCGGCCGCGGGAACCCGCAGCTCCTCGCCGTCCGGGCCCGTCGCCGGCACCTGGAGCACCGCCAGGTCCGACAGGCCTCGCGCACAGGCCGCGGCCAGCTCCGGCCAGCCGGTCGGGAAGGGCACGCCCTCCGCGAACTCGCCCTCCAGGGCGAGGAGTCGCTCATTGGCCGCGGCGGGGGAGGCGGGCACCCGCGGCGCGTGCGCGGCGCCGTGCGGACGCGCCGCGACCCGCAGCGCCAGCTCCGCCGAGCCGTGCGGTTCGAGGTCGAGGGTCCATACGAGGCGACGCGCGCCCGTGCCCGTCTCCTCCACCCCGTCCGGAGCGGGCTCGGAGGTGACCGTCGTACGGGACTGCCACTCCCCGCGCCGATAGCTGAACTCCACACCGTCGTCGAGGACCTGGCGCTGGCGCACGACGCCCGTCTTCGCGTACGTGCGGTAGTCGGAGCGCAGCTCGAACTGGTCCGTGAAGTCGGCGTCCGCGGTGACCGCGATGCGGACCGTGGTGGTCGTCGGACGGTTGCTGGTGACGCGCAGCGCCTCCACGAACGCGCCCTCGGCGACGGCCTGTTCGCGGAAGAGCGTGTACGCGGGCGGTTCGTTGCGGCCGCCCCGCGGCACCAGCACACAGCGTGCCGTGTCCCCGTCCGCGACCGGCGTGAGTGCCTCGGGCACCGCGCCGTCCACCGTCAGCTGCCAGCGGCTGAGATGCCGGGCGTCCCGGACGAATAACCCGTCCGGAGAGCTGCCGCCCCGTACTCCGCTGATGTCCCCGCCGTCGCCCACGGCGGCGAACGTCCCACCGTGCACGAGCAGATGATGCCGGTCCGTCATCCCCGGTCCCCTCCCTTGGCGCCCGTCTCGAACGCGAATGCGCGCTGTCCCGCAGTGCTGTGTGCCGTGTCGATTAACGTGTCGTGCCCCGCCGGGGACACGATCGGTGCCGCCCCGGAGGGCTCGTGCAGCAGGTCGAGCGTCAGCGCCGCCGTCCAGCTGAAACCGAGCGCTCCGCAGGCCTCGCCGGTGTACGGGTCCACGTACTCCGCGAACCCGGACTCCCCGGCGGTGTCCAGCAGGGCGGCCCGCAGTCCGTCCGCCCGTCCGTGCTCCCCGTGCAGCCGCAGCCCGCGCTCCAGCAGCCAGTTGGTGTTGAACCAGGCCGGCCCCCGCCAGTACCGGTGCGGATCGAACGCCTCGCCGGTCAGGTCGTAACTGGGCGCGAGCCGCGTCGCCCCGCCCAGTCCGAAGTGCGGCCCGCCCGCGGTCCGTACGAGCGTGGCCGCGATGTCGCGCGGCAGCGCGGGCAGGATGAGCGGGAGCAGCCCGGCGACACTGCGCTCGGGGATCAGGGCACCGCGCCCGCCGTTCCCGTCGCTCCGCTCGTCGCGGCAGAAGAACATGCCCTCCGCCGGATCCCACAGCCGCTCCACCAGTGCCGCAGTCAGCCGCTCGGCGCGCGCGTGGCGGGCGGTCCCCGCCGCGCCCAGCTCCTGCGCGATACGGGCCAGCGCGTGTTCCGACGCGATCAGCAGAGCGTTGAACGCCGGGTCCTCGACGGCGAACTCGCCGCCGCCGTCGGCGTACCCCCGATCCCGGTAGTCCGTGGCCAGCCGTACGTACCGCCCGTAGTCGAGGTCCGTCGGCCGGTCCTCGGGGGCGCCGTGGTCGAGGTCCGCGCGCCGGAAGGAGCGGGCCGGTGCCGGGGTGACACGGCTGAGCGGGGCGTCCCAGCAGGGACTGTTGTCCATGCCCTGCTCCCAGGGGTGGACCACACAGGCGAGGCCCCCGCCGCCGAGGTCCCGGCGGTGCAGGAGATAGCGGTGCCAGGCCGCCAGTCGGGGATACATCCGGGAGAGGAAGGAGCGGGCCCGGGACAGCCCCGGGTCCGCCCGGTGCACCAGCCACACGGCGAGCGCGTGCACCGGTGGCTGCACGATGCCCGACGTCTGTACGGTGCGCGGGGCGCCCGCAGCGCGCCCCGCGGTCGAGGAGCGCCAGAAGTCGGGGCTCGGGAAGTAGGCGTCGAGCGGGACGGAGGGGTTGAACACGATGTGCGGGACACGCCCGTCGGCCCACTGCGCGCCGAGCAGCGTCTCCAGCTCCGTCTGCGCCCGCAGCGGGGACAGATGGCGCAGGCCGATCGCGATGAACGCCGAGTCCCAGGACCACTGGTGCGGATACAGACCGCGCGAGGGCACCGTGGACGTTCCCGTCCAGTTGCCGTTCAGCACGCGGGATGCCCTGAGGTGCAGCGACCCCGCAAGGTCGGCAGGATCGTATACAAGAGGTCCGGTCCGCGCGATCTCGCCCGGACCGGGCGGAGAGGGTGGTCCGGAGGCGTGCACAGGAGTGCCGGAGGTACGCACGGGGGTGGTGAGCCCCGTGCGCAGGGCGGTGAGCTGGGTTGTGCTGTCCACTCAGGTCTCCCCGAAGACGTCCGACCGACCAGTTCGGCAGTAGCTACCGTAGGGTTACGTCTATTTAACACGCAAAACTCAATATGTAATGCAGAGTTGGGGAACGCAAGAGGGTGCGCATGACAGAAAGGGCGGGGAGGACCGTGAAGACCGGCAACCAGGCAAGCTCCGGAGAACTGCTCGAACTGGTGCGCAGCGGCCGGGCGACCACACGAGGGGCGCTCCAGCGGGCCACCGGTCTGTCGCGGGCCACGGTCGGCCAGCGGCTCGACCGGCTGTTCCGCGCGGGCTGGCTCCGCGAGGGGGCCGGCGGCCCCGTCGACTCACCGCTCGGCGGCCGTCCCTCCATCACCCTGGAGTTCGACGACGAGCACGCCGTCGTCCTCGCCGCAGACCTCGACACCCGGCACGGCCGGGCCGCCGTCCTCACCCTGACCGGAGAGATCCTCGCCGAGCACGGGGGTCCGCTGGTGGTCGACGACGGTCCCGAGGCGGTCCTCGGCGAGCTCGGACGCTGGTTCGCCGAGCTGCTGGAGAAGTCGGGACAGCGCGCCGACGCCGTCTGCGGCATCGGGCTCGCGGTGCCGGGCCCGGTCGACAGCGACACCGGCCGCGTGGTGCAGCCGCCGATCATGCCCGGCTGGGACGGCTACGACATAAGGGGCCGGCTGGGCCGCGCCTTCGCCGAACACGCGGGCACCGGCGCCGACACCGCCGACGTGCCCGTGCTCGTCGACAACGACGCCAACCTCATGGCGTACGGGGAGCAGCGCGTCGGCTATCCGGACTGCTCGGCGTTCGCGCTGGTCAAGGTCTCCACCGGTATCGGCGCGGGCATGATCGTCGGCGGCACGGTCTACCGGGGCATCGACGGCGGGGCCGGCGACATCGGGCACATCCGGGTGGGCGCCGACGCGCTGTGCCGGTGCGGCTCGTACGGCTGTCTGGCCGCCGTCGCCAGTGGCGGCGCGGTGGCGCGCCGGCTCGCGGAGTCCGGGGTCCCGGCCGCGTCCGGTTCGGACGTACGGGATCTGCTGGCGGCCGGGCACCCCGAGGCGATGGCCCTCGCGCGGGAGGCGGGCCGGCAGGTCGGGGACGTCCTGGCCACCGTGGTGACGCTGCTCAACCCGGGTGTGCTGATGATCGCCGGGGATCTGGCCGGAACCCCGTTCCTCACGGGCGTCCGGGAGCTGCTGTACCAGCGGGCGCTGCCCCGCTCCACCGCTCATCTGGACGTGGTGACCTCCCGGCTCGGTGAGCGGGCCGGGCTCGTCGGCGCGGGGGCGATGGTCGTGGAGTACCTGTACGCGCCGGAGCGGGCCGAGGAACGCCTGGCGGCCCTCGGCGTGTGACGGACGCCCGCGGTCCGGGGCCGGCTGGCCCGGGGCCGTCCGGTCCGCGGGTCGCCGGTCCTGGTGCTGTCCGGCCCTCAGGTCGTCCTTCGGCGCCCGCCGTCCGCGGCCGTCCGTCCCGGGGTCATCCGTGCGGGGTATCCGTATGTGACATCCGTGTGTGACATCCGTGTGTCGTGTCCGGATCGTGGTCCGGATGATGAAATCTGACTCCTCCACGTGGCGTGATTCTCGCCACCCTTGATAGGGGGCACGCTCAGATGAGCGGATCTTGAGCGACTGCACTTCCCTAAGGGGTGGCACTCAGTGCCACGCTCTGATCGTTCATCGATTAAACTCAGACGTGCCGAAGCTCGCTCACCTGAGCGCCCAGAGCGGTCTGGGTGCGTTGATTCGTTCAAGAAGTGAAAACACCGCCCCCGGATGGCTTGCCAAGCCTTGACTTTTGATCCGGTGGCGGACGACTGGTTACAGGCGCATGACGCGCAAGTGGACGTACCCAGACGCCTTCGATCTGGGTATGTTCCCCGTCGTCAGGGCAGCCACCGCGACGTCGAGGAGTCGAGACTCGTGTCGGAAAACAAAGATCCCCACGTAGCTGAGAGCGGCGAAAGCGGCGTTGGCGAAGTGAAGTTCGTTTATGACTTCACCGAGGGCAACAGGGACCTCAAGGACCTCCTCGGGGGCAAGGGCGCCAACCTCGCCGAAATGACCAACCTGGGTCTTCCCGTCCCGCCCGGCTTCACCATCACCACCGAGGCGTGCAAGACCTACCTCGACAGTGGCGTGGAGCCGGCGGCACTGCGTGACGAGGTGAGTGCGCACCTCGACGCCCTCGAGGCGAAGATGGGCAAGAAGCTCGGCCAGGCCGACGACCCGCTGCTCGTCTCCGTCCGCTCCGGGGCCAAGTTCTCCATGCCCGGCATGATGGACACCGTCCTGAACATCGGGCTCTCCGACAAGTCGGTCCAGGGCCTCGCCAAGCAGGCCGGCGACGACCGCTTCGCGTGGGACTCCTACCGCCGCCTCATCCAGATGTTCGGCAAGACGGTCCTCGGTGTGGACGGCGAGCTCTTCGAGGACGCGCTGGACGCGGCGAAGGAGCTCAAGAAGGTCACCGTCGACACGGACCTCGAAGCGGCCGATCTGAAGAAGCTCGTCACCAAGTTCAAGAAGATCGTCAAGACCGAGGCCGGCCGGGACTTCCCGCAGGACCCGCGCGAGCAGATGGACCTCGCCATCCACGCGGTCTTCGACTCCTGGAACACCGACCGCGCCAAGCTGTACCGCCGCCAGGAGCGCATCCCGGGCGACCTCGGCACGGCCGTCAACGTCTGTTCGATGGTCTTCGGCAACCTCGGCCCCGACTCCGGCACCGGCGTCGCCTTCACCCGCGACCCCGCCTCCGGCCACCAGGGTGTGTACGGCGACTACCTCCAGAACGCCCAGGGCGAGGACGTCGTCGCCGGTATCCGCAACACGGTCCCGCTCGCGGAGCTGGAGTCGATCGACAAGAAGTCGTACGACCAGCTCATGCAGATCATGGAGACCCTGGAGAACCACTACAAGGATCTCTGCGACATCGAGTTCACCATCGAGCGCGGCCAGCTGTGGATGCTCCAGACCCGCGTCGGCAAGCGCACGGCGGGCGCGGCCTTCCGCATCGCCACGCAGCTGGTGGACCAGGGCCTGATCGACGAGGCCGAGGCGCTCCAGCGGGTGACGGGCGCCCAGCTCGCGCAGCTGATGTTCCCGCGCTTCGACGACGAGGCGAAGGTCGAGCAGGTCGGCCGGGGCATCGCGGCGTCGCCGGGCGCGGCCGTGGGCAAGGCGGTCTTCGACTCGTACACGGCCGTGAAGTGGTCGCGTTCCGGTGAGAAGGTCATCCTGGTCCGCCGCGAGACGAACCCCGACGACCTGGACGGCATGATCGCGGCGGAGGGCATCCTGACCTCGCGCGGCGGCAAGACCTCCCACGCGGCCGTCGTGGCGCGCGGCATGGGCAAGACCTGTGTCTGCGGCGCCGAGGAGCTCGAGGTCGACACCAAGCGGCGCCGGATGACCGTGCCCGGCGGGCGCGTCGTCGAGGAGGGCGACGTGATCTCCATCGACGGCTCGACCGGCAAGGTCTACCTCGGCGAGGTCCCGGTGGTCCCCTCCCCGGTCGTCGAGTACTTCGAGGGCCGCATGCACGCGGGCGCCGACGACGCCGACGAGTTGGTCGCCGCGGTGCACCGGATCATGGCGTATGCCGACCGGGTCCGCCGGCTGCGGGTGCGCGCCAACGCCGACAACGCCGAGGACGCGCTGCGCGCCCGCCGCTTCGGCGCGCAGGGCATCGGCCTGTGCCGCACCGAGCACATGTTCCTCGGTGACCGCCGCGAGCTCGTGGAGCGGCTGATCCTCGCGGACACCGACGCGGAGCGCGAGGACTCCCTGAAGGGGCTGCTGCCTCTCCAGAAGCAGGACTTCGTCGAGCTGTTCGAGGCGATGGACGGGCTTCCTGTGACGGTCCGTCTCCTGGACCCGCCGCTGCACGAGTTCCTGCCGGACATCACCGAGCTGTCGGTGCGTGTCGCGCTCGCCGAGTCCCGCAAGGACTCCAACGAGAACGACCTCCGTCTCCTTCAGGCCGTGCACCGACTGCACGAGCAGAACCCGATGCTGGGCCTGCGCGGCGTACGCCTCGGCCTGGTCATCCCCGGTCTGTTCACCATGCAGGTGCGGGCCATCGCGGAGGCGGTCGCCGAGCGCAAGAACGCCAAGGGCGACCCGCGCGCGGAGATCATGATCCCGCTCGTCGGCACGGTCCAGGAGCTGGAGATCGTCCGCGACGAGGCCGACCAGGTCATCGCCGAGGTCGAGGCGGCCACCGGCGTGCAGCTGAAGCTGGCGATCGGCACGATGATCGAGCTGCCCCGGGCCGCGCTGACGGCCGGCCAGATCGCCGAGGCGGCGGAGTTCTTCTCCTTCGGCACCAACGACCTCACCCAGACGGTGTGGGGCTTCAGCCGCGACGACGTGGAGGCCTCCTTCTTCACGGCGTACCTGGAGAAGGGCATCTTCGGCGTCAGCCCGTTCGAGACGATCGACAGGGACGGCGTCGGCTCCCTGGTGAAGTCCGCGGTGCAGGCCGGCCGCGAGACCCGCCCCGACCTGAAGCTGGGCGTCTGCGGCGAGCACGGCGGCGACCCCGAGTCGGTCCACTTCTTCCACGAGGTGGGACTCGACTACGTCTCCTGCTCCCCGTTCCGCATCCCGGTCGCCCGCCTGGAAGCGGGCCGCGCGGCCTCCAGCTCGAAGGGCAGCGACCACCGGTAGACCCCGGAGCCCACGCCGGTCACCTCACCCTCATCGACCCGGCACCGGCCCCGGCATCCAGAACGAAGGGGCGGCACCCTGTGCGGGGGTGCCGCCCCTTCGGGCTTCGTCGGCGGAGACGGTGAAGCCACGTCGCCGGCCAGGTAGGTCGGTGTTCGCCGTCGTCGGCTGCTGGCGAACCCCGCGTGACGCCGTCGTGCCCTCGTTGTGCCCTGAGGGAACGGCAAGGGGATTCGTCCACGCCGGCCTTACCGCGGACGGGTGGTCACCCCATCGCGCCGGCCGATGCCCGGGAGCCGACGAGGGACGACTCGTGCACAGCGAACACGGCGTCGCACCGGTCCCGGACACCGGCATCGTGGGTGGCGATGACCACGGCACATCCGGCGTCGCTCATCTCCCGAAGGATGTCGACGACAACAGCGCTGTTGGCATCGTCGAGCGCACCGGTCGGCTCGTCCGCGAGCACCAGGGCCGGCTGCTGGACCATCAGACGGGCCAGCGCCACGCGCTGCTGTTCCCCACCGCTGAGATGGTGGATCCTCTCCTTCTCCCGCCCCGCCAGACCGACACGGTCAAGGGCTTCGGTGACAGCCGCACGGCCCTTGTCCGTGTTCTTGCCCCTGCCGTCGCTCCGCGCCGACCGCCGTGGCTTGACCACCACGTCCAGGTTCTCCGCGACCGTCGCGTTCTCGATCAGCGCATAGTGCTGAAACAGATGGCCGAGAGTGTCGCGGCGGAACCGACGGACGTCGCCTCGGCCGAATCGTGTGATGTCCTTCCCCTCGTACCGAATGGTCCCGGTACTCGGCTTGTCGAGCAGTCCAAGACAGTTGAGGAGGGTCGATTTACCGGATCCACTCGGTCCCACGAGGGCGAGCATCTCACCGCGATGGACGGTGAGGTCGACGTCGCGCCACAGGGTCCGGGCGCCGAAGACCTTCGAAAGATTCTCGATATCGATCACAACATACTCCGGCTCGGTAGAGGGGCCTTCGTACCGGCGGGGCTCATGTCTCCGTCGCCCCTTCCTTCACGATGCGGCGATGGAAAAAAGCGAGGGCGAGAAGCACGGCCCCCAGCTCGAAAACAACAAGACCGGTGATGACGGTGAGATCCAGTGCAGTGATGTGAGCTGCCTGGAAGGGAGCAGGCGCACCGGCCGCCGCGTACTTCTCCAGTTCCTGATTCCGCTGCCACGCCTGAAGAGGAACTCGCGTGGCGAAGACGGCAGCGACAGCCACTTCCACGGCGAGAATAAAGCGATGGTTGGCGACATATCTCCAGCCGCCGATGTGTCGTATGAATATGCTTTGCGCGTTCTTTCGCGAATAGATGAGGCAGACGCCGACCCCGGCGATGAGGAGCACGATGACGGCAACGACGAGGTTGAAGGTCTGAAGGCGAAGTTTGTTGACCGAGTTCCGGAGGTCCAGAGCGGTTTTCTGTCCGACCGGACTCACAGAATTCACGTAGTTGCTGACCTGTTTCGACTCGATGGCATGGAATACGTCATCGGGGTCGGGGAAGATCACTCCATCCTGAGTGGCGAACGAGGTGTAGGCGTCGTTCGTGAGGAAACGCGAACCATTGGGGACGACGACAAGAATCGGATCGCGTACCAGGGACCTGTCCTCGTCCGCACTGTGCGCCGAGTTGTAGGCGTAGGTGCCGGTGCTGTAGCCGAAGAGGCGCTGTCCCGTCCTGCTGTTGCGCGTTTCGATCGGGATGTGCCGGCTGAGATCCGGGTCGATGATCCTGGCGGCCGCCTTGGTGATCGTCCGCCGGTGGGAGGAAAGGGAATCGGGAATGATGACCCGTACCGGACGCGAGTCCGGCGCTTCTCCGCTCCTGGCCTCAGAGGTATGACGCCGTCCCGACGGGTCGAGCACCGGCTGCTCGCTGAGATACGTGTCGTTGACGATGAGAATCTCGCCGGCCGGTAGCCGCGCGTCGGGGGCGGAGACCGGGAGATCCCGGCGCCCGGCGACAATCACCCTGCCCCGCCTGTCGGCCTGGCGCAGCCACGGACCGACATGGTCGTTCAACTGGTCCATGTGCATGGCGAAAGCTCCGTTGAGACGGATCGAGACCGCGTCGCCCACCGTGCCGTAGAGGTCCCGGTTCTCCTGGCGCGTCAGTACGTCCCGGCTCGCGAGGGTGACATTCGTGGCGATACCGAGAGCGAGCAGCAGCGCGGGGACGCGGACGAGGTAGACGCTGATGGACGCCGCCCGCGAAGGCAGTTCGCCTTTCAGGGCGCCCAGTACGTCGACCTTGTACGTCAGGGCCAGCGCGGCCGCGTGCGTGGCCAGCGCCAGGGTGCCGAGCAGGGCGGCGATGCCCGCGGCCAGCGAGGCGAACAGCCCCAGCCAGGCGAGACCGTTGTAGAGGCCGAGGAAGGCGAGCGCCGCGACCGTGACGGTGGCGACCGCCGCCGACCAGAACACCGCCAGCTGCCGCAGATCGCGAAGCAGGATGCCGGCGAAGGACAGGCCCTGCATCCGAAGGACTCCGTACGCCTTCGCGTTGAGCAGCACGCTCGCGCCGGTCATCGTCAGCGCCGCGAGGGCGACCACGCAGAGGGCCTGGTACAGGGGATCGCCCGAGTACTGGTCGACCAGTTCCCGGTACGACAAGGGGTGGGTGACGGCCACGGTCATGCCGAGATCCTCGAACTCGGCCCGCAGGGCATCGGCCGCCGCGGGCGGCCCGAACACGTAGTAGGAACCGCGCGGGTCCTGTTGTCCGATCTCGGAGATCGGATGCACGCGCGTTTCATAGGTCCCGCTGAACTCCGGGTATCCCTTGTCCAGCCATTCCGCTGTCATGGAATGGGGCCCGCCCGGAGCCAGATACAGATGCCGAACCCCGTCGGAGTTCTTCAGATCGGGCACCTCGCGAGCCACCCCGACCGAGTGCTCGGCGGAGAACGCCGTGATGTCCCGGACGACCTGAGCACTGCTGACGGAATCGTCGGAATCCATCACGTCGATCAGAGCCGAGTTTCCCAGGACCCCGCCCTCGTCCAGGCTCCGCAGGAACAGAAAGGCCAGTACTGCGGAGAAGGCCAGAACGGCGGCGTGGACGAAACGTATACCTCGATGCGGCATGGGATACCTAGGTTGAGGCGCTCGCTCGGGAGCGATCGGCGGCCTCGGCGTCCTGGTGGACCGCCCGCGCGTGGGCCGACTGTCGGTGGCGGCCGTGGGGCTGCCGCTGCTCGCGGTGCCGCAGCTCATCCTGATCGGCCTCTCCCTGGTCCAGCCGCTGTTCCTGGACAGGTACGTCCTGTTCAGCCTGCTGGGTCTGGCACTGCTGATCGGAACAGCGCTGGGCACGGCGATACGGGTGGCCGCGCGGCGCCTCCCGAAGGCGGCCCCGTGGATCCTCCCCGTGACCATCGCCGTGGCGATGACGGCACTGCTGCCCCAGTCGCTGGCCAAGCGCTCCGCGGCGAGCCGGGTGGACGACGTCCTGTCCGTGGCGGCGGACGTACGACGGCTCAAGGAGCCTGGAGACGCGGTCCTCTTCGTACCGGCAGCGCGCCGCGACACCAAGTTGGTCTCCCCGCACGCCTTCACCGGCCTGGGAGACATAGCGCTGACCGAGAGCCCGCGGAAGTCCGGAACGCTGAAGGGCGTGGAGGCCGGCCCGGCTCGGATCCGCGCCGCGATGCTGACCCAGCGGCGGATCCTCCTGGTGACGGACGCACCGAAGGTCGCGAGACCGGTGTCGGCGAAACGAGACCGCATGAAGACCTCAGTACTGAAGAAGTACTTCACGCCGGTGGCGGACGAGCAGGTCCGCGGCCGCAGGGTGACGGTGTACCGACGCAACGACCGTTCATGACCGTTCGGCCACTCCACTCACACAAACGGCCCCGGACAAGAGGCCCGAGGACGAACGGAACGCCTCCCCGGGATGAAAATCCCAGGTCGGCGACGCAACGGGCCGTGCCCCGGCAGAATTCGACCTTGCGACACCCGCTCTAGGCTGGAGCCGCCCTCACCCCCCCCGTGGAAGGAATCCGCCATGTCCGGCTGGAACGCGCAGGCCGTCCCCGATCAGCGCGGGCGCACCGCCGTCGTCACGGGGGCCAACAGCGGCCTCGGGTACGTGACCGCGCGCGAGCTCGCGCGCCAGGGCGCCCGGGTCGTCCTCGCCTGCCGCAGCGAGGTGCGGGGCACCGAGGCCGTGGACCGGCTCGTGGCCGAAGTGCCGGGCGCGGACGTCGAGTTCATACGGCTGGATCTCGGGGAGCTGGACTCCGTGCGGGAGTTCGCGAGCGTCTGCGAGCGGACGCTCGACCGGCTCGATCTCCTCGTCAACAACGCCGGGGTCATGGCGCTGCCCCTCGGCCGCACCGCCGACGGGTTCGAGATCCAGTTCGGCGTCAACCACCTCGGGCACTTCGCGCTCACCGGGCTGCTGCTCCCGATGATCGCCGAGACCCCCGGGGCGCGGATCGTCACGCTGTCGAGCATGGTCCACGCGCTCTCGAACATCGACATCGACGACCTCAACAGCGAGAAGGGGCCCTATCGCCGCTGGATCGCCTACGCCCGGTCCAAGACCGCCAACCTCCTCTTCACGCACGAACTCGCGCGGCGGCTGTCCCGCGCGGGGAGCGACGCCGTCGCGGCCGCCGCGCACCCCGGGTACGCCTCCACCAACCTGCAGACCGCCGGTCCCCGGCTGGAGGGGCGCAGGGGCGCCGAGCGGTTCATGGAGATCGGCAACCGCGTCTTCGCGCAGAGCGCCGAGGCCGGAGCCCTGCCGACGCTGTACGCGGCCACCGCGCCCGGCGTGCGGCCCGGCACCTTCGTCGGACCGTCCTTCGCGATGTGGCGCGGCTCGCCCGCGACATCCTGGCGGGCCGGCTGGACCCGCGACGACCTCGCGGGAGAACGGCTCTGGGCCGCCTCGGAGCGGCTGACGGGCGTCACCTACGAGGGGCTCAAGGCCTGACACCGGCGCCGCTGCGAGGGTATCGAGGGCGGACACCGGCGCCGCGAGGGCCGACAGACACCGGCGCCGCGAGGGCCGGCGGGCGACGCCGACTCCTGGCGGATGCCCCGGTCCGTCCAGGCCCGGTCGTCCGTCCCGGCCCGGTCCGGCGCGCGGGGCCCGGTTCAGGCCGCCCGCACCTCGTACGTCGTCACCCGTACGTCCTCGTCGTCCAGGCACCGCCCCGACTCCAGGTCGAAGCGCTGCTTGAGCAGCGGGGAGGCCACGAACGGGCGGCCCCGATGGGTTCCGGTCAGCCCGCGGGAGAGCACCGCCGCCCCGCTGAACGGGTCACGGTTGTCGATGGCGTACGTCCGTCCCGCGCGGTCGGTGAACAGGGCGGCCTGGCGGCCGTCCGGGAGGAGCGCGGCGACCCCCCGGCCGGGGAGCAGCAGGGACAGCTCGCAGATCGTGAACCAGCCGTCCTCCAGCAGGAGCTGGAGCGTGAGGGCGGCCGTCGTCCGGGTCGTCTCGGGTGCCAGGGTCATCGCTGGGCACTTCCTTCCAGGAATGGGGTCTCCCCTGCTCGAGCGGAGCCGAGAGCTTGGGGACGGTGTCCGATGGTCAGCAGCGGCAGGTCGGGCTTGATCTGGTCGCGCTCGGGAACGAAGCCGACGACCGGGTCCGGGGTGTCCGGGGCGTTCACGAAGGAAACGAACCGGCCCAGCCTCTCGGGGTCGTTGATGGTCTCGGCCCACTCGTCGCGGTAGTTCGCGACATGCGCGGTCATCAGCGACTCCAGCTCCTCGCAGATGCCGAGCGAGTCCTCCACCACCACCTCCCGGACGTGGTCCAGGCCGCCGGGAATCCGCTCCAGCCAGGTCGAGGTGCGCTCCAGGCGGTCCGCCGTGCGGATGTAGAACATCAGGAAGCGGTCGATGAGGCGGATCAGTTCGGCGTCGCTCAGATCCTGGGCCAGCAGGTCCGCGTGGCGCGGGGTCGCGCCGCCGTTGCCGCCGACGTACAGGTTCCAGCCGTTCGACGTGGCGATCACGCCGAAGTCCTTGGACTGGGCCTCGGCGCACTCGCGGGCGCACCCGGAGACCGCCGACTTGAGTTTGTGCGGGGAGCGCAGACCCCGGTAGCGCAGTTCCAGGTCGATCGCCATCCGGACCGAGTCCTGCACGCCGTACCGGCACCAGGTCTGCCCGACGCAGGACTTGACGGTGCGCAGCGACTTTCCGTACGCGTGCCCGGACTCGAAGCCGGCGTCGACCAGTCGCGCCCAGATCAGCGGGAGTTGCTCCACCCGCGCGCCGAACAGGTCGATCCGCTGGCCGCCCGTGATCTTCGTGTAGAGCCCGAAGTCCCGTGCCACCTCGCCGATCACGATGAGCTTCTCGGGGGTGATCTCGCCGCCGGGGATGCGCGGCACGATCGAGTACGAGCCATTCTTCTGGAGGTTGGCGAGGAAGTGGTCGTTGGTGTCCTGGAGCCCGGCCTGTTCGCCGTCGAGGACGTAGCCGTCGGCGCCGATGGTCGGGGCGAGGGAGGCGATGATCGAGCCGACGGCGGGCTTGCAGACCTCGCAGCCGTCACCGCCCCGGGCGTCCTCGCGGCCGTACCGGTCGAGCAGCGTCCGGTACGAGGTGATCCTGAGCGCCAGGACGATCTCGTACAGCTCCTCGCGGGTCTGCCCGAAGCAGCCGCACAGGCCGTGGTCGACCTCGACGCCGCTCGCGGCCAGTTCCTCGTTGACGAGCTGACCGAGGACCTTGACGCAACTCCCGCAGCCCGTACCGGCCTTGGTGCACTTCTTGACCTCGGGGACGGTCGTGCAGGAGTGCTCGGTGACCGCTCCCCGGATCGTGCCCTTGGTGACGTTGTGGCAGGAGCAGATGACCGCGGCGTCGGGGAGCGCGGAGGGGCCGAGGGCCACCGGGGCCCCCGCGCCCGCCGGCAGCACCAACTGCTCGGGGGAGATCGGCGGCACCGAGCCGGTGAAGGCGCGCAGGGTGCCGTAGGCGTCCGCGTCGCCGACCAGGATGCCGCCGAGGAGCCGCCCGTCCCGGCCGATGACCAGCTTCTTGTAGGTGCCCGAGCGTGAGTCCGCGTAGACGACGTCGAGACAGTCGGCGGTGGCTCCGTGCGCGTCGCCGAACGAGGCGACGTCGACACCGAGGAGCTTCAGCTTCGTCGACAGGTCGGCACCGGTGAAGCTCGCCTCGTCGGCGGCGATCGTCGCGGCGGCCGTCGCGGCCATCTCGTAGCCGGGGGCGACGAGTCCGTACACCCGGCCGTCGGCGGCCAGGGCGCACTCGCCGATCGCGAACACGGACGGGTCGGAGGTGCGGCACTGCTCGTCGACCGTGATGCCGCCGCGCTCGCCGACCGTGAGCCCCATGTCGCGGGCGAGCTGGTCACGCGGACGGACTCCCGCCGAGAACACCACCAGATCCGTGGGGAGTTCGGACCCGTCGGACAGCTTCATGCCGGTCACGGCGCCGTCGTCGCCGGTGACGATCTCCTGGGTGCCCGTGCCGGTGTGCACGCTCAGGCCCATGTCCTCGATGGTGCGCAGGAGCGCGGCGCCGCCGCCCTCGTCCACCTGCACCGGCATCAGGCGCGGCGCGAACTCCACGATGTGCGTGGTCAGTCCGAGTCCCTTCAGCGCGCCGGCCGCCTCAAGACCGAGCAGGCCGCCGCCGACCACGGCGCCGGTCGTCGCCCGCGCCTTCGCGTACTCCTCGATGGCGAGCAGATCCTCGATCGTGCGGTAGACGAAGCAGCCCTCGGCGTCCTTGCCGGGCACCGGCGGAACGAAGGGGTAGGAGCCGGTGGCGAGGACGAGGGTGTCGTAGCCGACCGTCAGACCGGACCGGGCGGTCACGGTGCGCGCGACCCGGTCGATCGACTCGGCCGGATCGCCGAGGTGCAGCTCGATGCCGTGCTCCTTGATGAACTCCGCGTCCGTGAGCGAGAGTTCTTCGGGTGTGCGGCCCGAGAAGTACGAGGTGAGCTGGACCCGGTCGTAGGCCGGGCGGGGCTCCTCGCAGAGCACGACCACGCGGTGCGTGGCGGTCAGGCCGCGTTCGGCGAGCGATTCCAGGAAGTGCTGGCCGACCATGCCGTGGCCGACGAGCACGATCGTGGGTGCGATCCCGGCGTCCGGGGCCGTCGCCGCCGCTGTCATCGTCGTCGTGTCCGGGGACATTCAGGAGCCTCCGTCGTTGGTGAGCAGGTGGAGCAGCGGTGCGCCGTCCGAGGGGAGCGGCTCCGCTCCCTCCCAGGCGCGGGCGAGGGCGCCGACGGTGCCGAGTTCGCCGACGAGCACGCCGCCGACCAGCCGGTCGGCGCGGACCACGACCTTGCGGTAGGTGCCGCGGGTGGCGTCGGCGAGCTGGACGACGTCGTCGCCGGGCAGGGGATCGGTCTCGCCGAACGCGGCGAGGTCGAAGGGGGCGGTGCCGCCCGCCAGGGTGAGGCGGGTGAGGGAACGGGTGCCGGTGTAGCGGGCGGGGGAGCGGGTGGCCGCGCGCTGCGCCGGCAGCGCCTCGGCCGCTATCGACTCGGCCAGGACGTCGGCCTGTTCGAGAGCGGCGGTCGCCAGCCCGTAGACCGTGCCGTCGTGCTGGGCGCAGTCGCCCACGGCCCGGATGCGGGGGTCGGACGTCCGCAGTTCGTCGTCGACGAGGATGCCCTTGTGGACGGCGAGCCCCGCTTCCTGGGCGAGGCCCGTGCGGGGATGGACGCCGCAGGCCAGTACGACTAGGTCGGCGTCCAGGGCGTATCCGTCGGCCATCTCGACCGAGCGGACCGCGCCGCCGACCGAGCGCACGTCGCGCACCCGGCACTCGGTGTGCACCTCGACGCCCAGCTCCGTGAGGTGCCGGTGCACCAGACGGGACGCGGCCGGGTCGAGCTGACGCTCCATGAGCCGCTCGGCCTGCTGCGCCAGGACCACCTGGGCCCCGCGCAACGCCAGCGCCCGCGCGGCCGACACTCCGAGCAGTCCGCCGCCGATCACGACGGCGCGGGTGCCGGGCCGGACGGCCTTCGACAGGCCCAGGCAGTCGTCCATGGTGCGGAACGCGTGCACGCCTTCCGGGAGTTCGTGCCGACCCTGGGTGAACAGGCCGCGCAGCGGCGGAAGGACGGGGTTGGAGCCGGTGGCGAGGACCAGCGTGTCGTATGCGATCACCGCGCCGTCCGCGCAGCGCACCGTGCGCGTGACGCGGTCGATACCGGTGACCCGGGCCCGGGTGAGGCGGTCGACGCCGGGAAGGGCGATCACCTCGGGGGCGTACCGTCCCGCCAGGACCTCGGCGAGCAGCACACGGTTGTACGGGGCGTGGTCCTCGTCGCCGATCAGCGTGACGGAGACGGGAGAGGCGGCGGACCGGGCGCCGCCGGTCGCGCCGAGCTCGTCGAGCCGCCGGGCGAGCCGGACGCCCGCCAGTCCGGCGCCGATCACCACCACACGCGTATTCGAGGTCATGCCCACACCGTGCGGTGCCGGTGTTACCCGGTGGCATCACGTCTGTTTCCCGGGAGGAACGCTGCCCTCAGCGGGGGCGGGACCGCGGTGTGAGGGTTCGGGGGGCCTGTGCGGGGCGGGCTGTGAGGTTCGGGGGGCGGGGGCGGCGGGCTGTGAGGGGTCGGGAGGTAGGGAAGGTGGGGTCAGCCGAACCGTTCCTGAGGGCTGGGCGCCTGCGGGTCCTGTTGCCAGGATCCGTGCTCAGCCGAACGCCCCGAACGGTGCTGGGCGTTCTGGTTCCCCGTGTTCGCTCCGCGGCCGGGCGGCACGGATCGTGTCCGTGGTCCGGGAATGCGGGGACGGGTTCCACCCTGGCCGGGACGCTCCGAACTGGCGGATGCGGTGCACGCGCCCGGGACGGCCGTGCCGGGAACCCGCCGGGGCGAACCTCAGAAGTCGCTCAAGATTCCGGGGCCCGTGGCCGGCGCACCTATCCGGTCTCATAGGGTCGCGATCATGCCCGACATATCCCTGACCATGGTCCTTGTGCTCTGCGCCGCAGCCCTGGCGGCCGGCTGGATCGACGCCGTGGTCGGCGGCGGAGGGCTGCTCCTGCTGCCCGCCATGCTGCTCGGGCTGCCCGGCGGCACCCCGGCGGCCTACGCGCTCGGCACGAACAAGGCGGTGGCGATCGTCGGTACGACGGGAGCCGCGGTGACGTACGCGCGCAAGGCGCCCGTCGATGTGCGCCTCGCCGTACGGATCGGGGTCGCGGCGCTCGCCGGTTCCACGGCGGGGGCGTTCGTCGCGGCCGGGCTGAGCACCGACGTGCTCAAGCCGGTCGTCATGGTCGTCCTGGTCGGGGTCGGCACCTTCGTGATCCTGCGGCCCGCCTTCGGCACGGCGCCGCCGACCACCCCGGTCTCCCCGCGCCGCGTCCTCGCCGCGATCGGTCTCGCGGGCCTCGGCATCGGCTTCTACGACGGGCTCATCGGCCCCGGCACGGGAACGTTCCTCGTGCTCGCGCTCACCGCGCTGCTCCACCTCGACCTGGTGACCGCCTCCGCCACCGCCAAGATCGTCAACTGCTGCACCAATGCGGGCGCCCTCGCGACCTTCGCCTGGAAGGGCACGGTGTTCTGGCAACTTGCCGCCCTGATGGCCGTGTTCAACCTGGCGGGCGGCATGGTGGGGGCGCGGACCGCGCTCAAGAAGGGCAGCGGATTCGTCCGGGTGGTGCTGCTGACGGTGGTGTTCGCACTGGTGGCGAATCTGGCGTACCAGCAGTGGCTCGCCTGAACGCTCAGCGGCTGCCGGTGAGATGGGCGAAGACGACCACGTTCCCCTGGTAGCCCGTCGTCTCCGAGTAGCCGCCCCCGCAGGTGATGACGCGCAGCTCGGGCCGGCGCGCGGCGCCGTACACCTTCGCGTCGGGGAAGGCGCGGGAGTCGTACACCTCGACCGCGTCGACGGTGAAGCGGGCCGTGCTGCCGTCGAGCCGGTCCACCTCGACCGTGCCGCCCTTGCGGAGCGCGCCCAGGTCGTAGAAGACGGCGGGGCCGTCGGCGTTGTCGACGTGCCCGGCGACGACGGCCGTGCCGCGCTCACCGGGGGTGGTCCCGGCCTCGTACCAGCCGGCCAGGTTCTTCTTCTCCGCGGGCGGCACGTTCAGGCTGCCCTGCGGAGTGAGGCCGAGCCCCATCAGGGGGGCGTCCACGCCGATCGCGGGGATGCGGATGCGGTCCGGCGGGGAGTGCGGCATCGCGGGGGCGACGGACCGCGCGCCGTCCCCGGCGGTCGCCGCCTGTGCCGGGGACGGCTGGGGAGGGGGGTGCGGCTCGGCGCCGCTGCGCAGCAGCCAGGCACCGGAGCAGAGGGCGACGACGGTGATCGACGCTATGGCGACATTGCTGACCCGGCGCACGCGAGCCTCCTCACGGTTCCTCTCCCGGGCCGCGGCCGGCCGGGCCCCGGCGGCCGAGGGTGCCGGCCGGGGTGCTGATGGGGTCGGTCCCGTCCCCCTCCGGGCCGCGAGGGGCGTCGGGCCACGGAGGGGGAGGGACGGCGGTACCGGCGGACGGGCAGCGGAGGGTGCCCGTCAGATCCCGTCGCCTCTCGCCCGGCGATGCAGGAGCCAGGTACCGCCCGCGGCGGCGACGGCCAGCGCCGCCACTCCCGCCGCGGTCTGTACGGGGTCGGGGCCCAGCGCGCCGCCGACACCTGTGTTCACATGCCCGCGCGGCTGGACCTGCTCGCGCGTGGAGGTCAGGGTCACCATCAGGTCCCCGGTGACCCGCCGGCCGTGGGAGCACCGCGCGACGATCTCGTACGTCCCCGGCTGCGCGCTCGGCGGCACCCGGAACTGCCCGATCGCGTCCTGCTCGTGTGCGCTGGCGGCGAGTGTGAAGATACCGCCGCCCACCGCCCCGGCGTCCCCGTTCGCGGTGCCGTCCGAACCGCACGCGGCCGTGTTGACGGTGACCTCGGCGCCCGGGACGACGGCGGAGGGGAACACCTCCAGACTCCCGGTGTCTCCGCCGTACACGGGCGCGGCGGCCAGACCCGCGGCGGCGACGGCGAGCGCGGTACCGGTCATCAGACGGGCGGTACGTCGCATCGTGCTAGCTCCTCCGAGGGGGCGCGGCCCGCGACACCCCCAAGTGCCGCTGCGTCGGTCGAACCCCTGCCTTACCGAGGTAAGTGGCACATGCCCCCGCCCGCTCTCTGATGGATCGTCAGAAATGATGTGAACGGGTGTCAGGCGGGGCGCCGGAAAGGGCGGAGCCCTCGGCATTCCGGCAGGTCATCGGTGTGCGCGTGGCGTGTCGCGCGGGAGAACCCGAAGGGCGCGGGGCCGGGGGTGTGAACGGGTGACCGGGACGCGCGGGAAGCGGGGTGTGGTGGCGGAGGGAGGCGAGGGGCATGGGCGGATGTGGACCGGCGTGCGGAGGCCGGGGCGGGGCGGGCGCGGTTCGGCTTGACCTCAAGAATGGTTGAGGTACGAGGCTGTCCCTCATGAAGACAGCCACAGCTGAATCCACTGTCCCCGAGCAGATGTCCGAGTCGCCCGTACGGGTCGCCGTCGTGGTCGGCAGCAATCGCGAGGGGCGTTTCGGTCCCGTCGTCGCGGGCTGGCTGCTGGACCGCATCGGCGAACGGGACGACTTCCTCCCCGAGGTCCTCGACGTCGCCTCCGTCGAGCTCCCCACGGCCCTGTCCCACTCCCCGTCCCCCGCGGTGGCCGCCGAACTGGCGAAGGTCACCCCCGCCCTCGCCGACGCGGACGCCTTCATCGTCCTCACCCCCGAGTACAACCACTCCTTCCCCGCCGGCCTGAAGAACCTCATCGACTGGCACTACGGCGAGTGGCGGGCCAAACCCGTCGCCCTCGTCTCGTACGGCGGAGTGTCCGGGGGCCTGCGGGCCGTGGAGCACCTGCGTCAGGTCTTCGCCGAACTGCACGCGGTGACCGTACGGGACACGGTGTCCTTCCATGGCGCGGGCGCCGCCTTCGACGAGGCCGGCCACCCGCGCGACGCCGTGGGCCCCGCGGCGGCGGCGAAGACGATGCTGGACCAACTGGGCTGGTGGGCAAGGGCGCTGAAGGAGGCCAGGGGGAAGCGGCCGTACGGGGGCTGAGGCCCGCTCCGGCCCGGGGCGGCCGGACGGACGTCGAGGACCAGATGCGGCACGACCCGGCGGCCGGCCGGACGCGATGATTTCGGAGCGGTGGACCGAGCCGTGGGCAGG